>NZ_JAVSCQ010000002.1:0-261516 GCF_040560405.1 Facivitalis istanbulensis | reverse complement strand
CCGCGCCAAGCCCGCACCCTCCAGGTGATCCATGAAACGCGCCCCTCGCAGCCGTCAACGCCATGATTTATATGCGAAATATCACGATTACGACAGCGAAATCAGCGACTTACTTGGAGAATGTGGGGTAACACGGGACAGGTCGCGCGCGGGCGCCAAACGCCGCGCAAAACCTTCCATTCAGCCCTGTCTATGCCCGTTTCGAACGCGGCCGGGGATTGGACAAACTGTCCAATGTGCGCACGTGCAGCAAAGGCGTAGCGGCCATGGCATATGTCTCACTCGACGAGCCTTGCGCGCCTGCGCCCTCTTCGCTGGGCCGCCTTGCCCCTCCTGGCCATGCTGGGAGGATGCGACGCGGTCGTGCTCAACCCTGTCGGCGATGTCGCCGTGCAGCAACGCGATCTGGTACTGATCGCGACAGCCCTGATGTTGCTCATCATCGTTCCGGTGATGGCGCTGACGGTGCTGTTCGCGTGGCGCTATCGCAAAAGCAACACGGACGCCGAATATGATCCGGACTTCGATCACTCGACGATGCTCGAGCTGGTGATCTGGTCGGCACCGCTGCTCATCATCATCTGCCTCGGCGCGGTGACGTGGACCAGCACGCATCTGCTGGACCCCTATCGTCCGATCGAACGGACGGCGCCGGGCAAGCCGGTGGCCCCCGGAACCAAGCCGCTTGAAATCCAGGTCGTGGCGATGGACTGGAAGTGGCTGTTCATCTATCCCGAGCAGGGCATCGCCACGATCAATGAACTGGCCCTGCCGGTCGATCGCCCGGTCGAGTTCCGCCTGACCGGCACGTCGGTGATGAACGCCTTCTACGTGCCCACCATGGCCGGCATGATCTACACGATGCCCGGCATGGAGACGAAGCTGCACGCGGTGCTGAACCGCGAGGGCACGTTCCGGGGCTTTTCGTCGCATTATAGCGGCGCGGGTTTCTCCGGCATGAACTTCCCGGTCTATTCGCTCACCGCCAATGGCTTCGACCAGTGGGTCGAGAAGGTTCATGCGGCGCAGGCCGGCGAAGGGAAAGGCAAGGGGCCGTTGACCCGTGCTTCGTTCCTCACGCTGGAAAAGCCGAGCGAGAATGTGCCGGCGATGTACTTCAACGGCGTGCAGGGTGGCCTGTTCGAGCGTGTCGTCAATCGCTGCGTCGCCGAGAATACGCCGTGCATGTCGGACGTGATGATGCATGACCGGATGGCCGGTGGTGGCGATCCCCACACGATGAAGGTCGGCGAGGGCAATCCGCCGGTCAACAACACCGGCCCGATGCACGGGGAGCGGACCAAGGGTGCGCTCGAAAAGTCGCCCGAAGAAATCCAGACCTCGCCGCACGGCAGCCAGGCACCGTTGCCGTCGGACGGCGCGCAGCAGCCTGGTGATATGAAAAACCGCCGTATGTCCTTCCTTTCCATTCCGCAGACTCCCGGCCATGCCGGCGCGGGTCGCGGTTGAGGCACGCCATCATGGACCAGACATTGTTAAAAACGATCTTCGGGCGACTTTCGCTCGAATCGCTGCCCTACCACGAGCCGATCATCGTCGGCACCTTCCTGGGTGTCGCGGTCGGCGGCCTCGCGGTGCTGGCGCTCATCACCAAGTTCAAGCTGTGGGGCTATCTCTGGAAGGAGTGGTTCACCAGCGTCGATCACAAGCGTATCGGCATCATGTACATGGTGCTGGGCATCGTGATGCTGCTGCGCGGCTTTGCCGATGCTCTCATGATGCGCGGTCAGCAGGCGATGGCCTTTGGCGACAATCAGGGGTTCCTGAATTCGCACCATTATGACCAGGTGTTCACCGCGCACGGCGTCATCATGATCTTCTTCGTGGCGATGCCGATCATCACGGGTCTGATGAATTATATCATCCCGCTCCAGATCGGCGCACGAGACGTGTCCTTCCCGTATCTCAACAATCTGAGCTTCTGGATGACCACGGGCGGCGTGGTGCTGGTCATGGCCTCGCTCTTCATCGGCGAATTCGCCCGGACGGGCTGGCTGGCCTTCCCGCCTTTGTCGGAACTGGATTTCAGTCCGGATGTGGGTGTCGACTATTATATCTGGGCCTTGCAGGTGGCCGGCGTCGGCACGACCCTGTCGGGTATCAACCTGATCGCCACCATCATCAAGATGCGGGCACCGGGCATGACCATGATGAAGCTGCCGGTCTTCTGCTGGACCTCGCTGTGCGCGAACGTCCTGATCGTCGCCAGCTTCCCCGTCCTGACCGCCACGCTCGTCCTGCTGTCGCTCGACCGTTATGTCGGCACCAACTTCTTCACGAACGATCTGGGCGGCAACCCCATGTTGTACGTGAACCTGATCTGGATCTGGGGTCACCCGGAAGTCTACATTCTGATCCTGCCGCTGTTCGGCGTTTTTTCGGAAGTCACCTCGACCTTCTCGGGCAAGCGCCTGTTCGGCTATACGTCGATGGTCTACGCCTCGATCGTCATCACGATCCTGTCGTACCTCGTCTGGCTCCACCACTTCTTCACCATGGGTTCGGGCGCCAGCGTCAACTCGTTCTTCGGCATCACCACCATGGTGATCTCGATCCCGACGGGCGCGAAGATCTTCAACTGGCTGTTCACCATGTATAAGGGGCGCATCCGGTTCGAACTGCCGATGATGTGGACCATCGCGTTCATGCTGACCTTCACCATCGGTGGCATGACCGGTGTTCTTCTCGCCGTTCCCCCGGCCGACTTTGTCCTTCACAACTCGCTCTTTCTGATTGCGCACTTCCATAACGTCATCATCGGTGGCGTGCTGTTCGGCGCCTTCGCCGCGATCAACTATTGGTGGCCCAAGGCCTTCGGGTTCAAGCTCAACCAGTTCTGGGGCAAGGTGTCGTTCTGGCTGTGGGTCATCGGTTTCTGGGTCGCCTTCACACCGCTCTACATCATGGGCCTGATGGGCGTGACCCGTCGTCTCCACCACTTCGATGACCCGTCGCTACAAATCTACTTCGTCGTCGCGCTGCTCGGTGCGTTGATGATCGCAGGCGGCATCGGGGCCTTCCTGGTTCAGATCGGCGTGTCGATCTGGAAGAAGGAAGAGTTGCGCGACATCACGGGAGACCCCTGGAACGGTCGTACGCTGGAATGGGCGACGTCGTCACCGCCGCCCCAGTATAACTTCGCCTTCACGCCCGTCGTGCATGAGCTCGACGCGTGGTATGACATGAAGGACAAGCACGCGGAGGCGCCGACCGAGGGCTATCGTCCGATCCACATGCCTCGGAATACCGGCACCGGCGTCATCATCGCCGCCCTGTCGACCGCGTTCGGCTTCGGCATGATCTGGTACATGTGGTGGCTCGCTGCCTTTGGCCTGATCGGCGTCATCGTCGTCGCCATCTGGCACACGTTCAATTATGACCGCGATTATTACATCCCCGTCGATGAGATCGTGGCCACGGAAAACGAGCGGCGGCGCCTGCTCGGTCAGGGAGCCTGATCCATGTCGACCGATGTTCTGAACGCCGATCCGGCCGAGAAGCTGACCTATTATCTGGTTGAGGATGAGGACCATCACCACGAATCCGGTGGCTCGACCGCCATCGGGTTCTGGATCTACCTGATGAGCGACTGCCTCATCTTCGCGATCCTGTTCGCCACCTATGGCGTGCTGGGCACCAGCTATGCGGGTGGGCCGACCCCGCGCGAGATTTTCGAGCTTCCGCTGGTTGCGCTGAACACCTCGATGCTGCTCCTGTCGTCGATCACCTATGGTTTCGCCATGATCGCGATGGAGAAGAACAAGAAGACGCAGGTCCAGATGTGGCTGGCGATCACCGGTCTGTTCGGTCTCGCCTTCCTGTCGATCGAGCTCTACGAATTCTCCAAGCTTATCCATGAGGGGGCGACCCCGCAGAGTTCGGCGTTCCTGTCCTCCTTCTTCACGCTGGTCGGGACGCACGGTCTGCACGTGACGTTCGGCTGCATCTGGCTGGTGACGCTGATGGTTCAGGTCGGCCAGCGCGGTCTGATCGCCGACAACAAGCGTCGTCTGATGTGCCTGTCGATGTTCTGGCACTTCCTGGACGTCGTCTGGATCGGTGTCTTCACCTTTGTCTATCTGCTCGGAGTTCTCCGGTGAGCGCGCATAACTCCCACGGTCACGGCGACCACGCCAATCACGATGCCGATCTGCACGGGCATGGCGACACCCATGGTCATGACTCGCTCAAGGGCTACATGATCGGGTTCATCCTGTCCGTCATCCTCACCGCAATTCCCTTCTGGGCGGTGATGACGGGATCGCTGGGTGACACGCAGACGACCGCGCTGGTCATCATGGCCTTTGCCTTTGTGCAGATCGTGGTCCACATGGTCTTCTTCCTGCACATGAACACCAAGGCGGAAGGGGGCTGGACTATGATGGCATTGATCTTCACCGCCGTTCTGGTGGTCATTACCCTGAGCGGGTCGATCTGGGTCATGTACCATATGAACACCAACATGATGCCAAGCATGGCCGCCCAAATGGGCGGCAGCATGTAATGGTACCCGCCGGCGAAGCAGGCGGGCGGCGAGGCCGCTCGCCGGTGACGCTGGCGGTTCTGACCGCGATCGGCCTTTGTCTGGTCGCGGGCTTCCTTTCGCTCGGGATGTGGCAATTGCATCGCCGGGTGTGGAAGCTGGATTTGATCGCGACGGTCGAGGCGCGGCTTCATGCCGCTCCGGTCGCGGCTCCCGCCAGGGCGGGTCCGGACGACGCCTATCGGCGGGTGACCGCGACCGGGCGCTTCCGCAACGACCGGGAGACCTTCGTCCAGGCGGTGACGGAAAGAGGGCCTGGCTTCTGGGTCCTCACGCCGCTGGTCGGCCCGCAATTTACGCTTCTGGTCAATCGCGGTTTCGTCCCGGCCGAGCGTCGGGCGGTACATGATCGTCCTGATGGCGCGGTTCGCGTCACCGGACTGGTCCGTGTCACCGAACCGGCCGGGGCATTCCTTCGGTCCAACGATCCGGCACAGGATCGCTGGTATTCGCGTGATGTGGACGCGATCGCGCGCGCCAAGCGGTTGGGTCCGGTCGCACCCTATTTCATCGATGCCGATGCCACACCCAATCCCGGTGGATATCCCGTGGGCGGGCTGACCGTCGTCGCCTTCCGCAACAGCCACCTGTCCTATGCGTTGACCTGGTTCGCGATGGCCCTGCTCACGATCGTCGGCATCGTGATCCTGTGGCGACGCGGGCGCGAATGAGCCCGGACGCGGCGCCCTTCCTGCCTTTTACCGTCCGCCCGCGTGAGCCGGATGCGACCGCCGGCAGCGCCAATATGCGGCAGCTCATCCATCTCCGGTGGTTGGCGGTGGTGGGTCAGTTGGTGACGATCCTGTTCGTCAACAGGGTGATGGGGGTGCAACTGCCCGTCGGGGCCATGCTCGGCGTGTTGGCGATGGGAGTCGCGATCAACCTGCTCAGCCAGTTGCGGCTCCGTTTTCATCATATTACGAACACCGAACTCCTGTTTTCGTTGATGTTCGACGTCGGGATGCTGACGCTTCAGCTCTTCCTGTCGGGCGGTGCGACCAATCCCTTCATATCCCTCTATTTGATCCAGGTGGTCCTGGGCGCGGTGCTGCTCGAGACATGGTCGGCTTGTGCGCTGGCGGCGATCACGGGCCTCTGCTTTGGCCTCTTGTCGTTGCACCACCGCCCGTTGGTCTTTCCGGTTTGGCTGTTCGGTGACATTGCCGGGTTGCACACATTGGGCAACTGGCTGGGCTTTGCGCTGGTGGCAGGCTTGCTGATCCTGTTCGTGACGCGGATCAGCCACAATCTGCGCGAGAACGCGGCGCGCATTGCCGATTTTCGGGAACAGGCGTCGGAGGAAGAACATATCGTTCGCATGGGCCTCCTCGCCTCCGGTGCAGCGCATGAGTTGGGCACGCCACTCGCCAGCCTGTCGGTGATCCTGAGCGATTGGCGCCGTATGCCCAAGCTACGTGACGATCCCGAACTCATGGGGGAGATCGCCGAGATGCAGGCCGAGGTGCAACGCTGCAAGGCGATCGTCACCCGCATCCTGCAATCGGCGGGCGAACCGCGGGGCGAGGCGGCGGAGCAATCCCAGGTCGGCCCGTTCATCGATGCCATCGTCACCGAGTGGCGGATCAGCCATGCGCAGGTGCCACTGGACTATCACCCGACAGATGATGACGCGCCCATCGTCTCCGACCCCGCGATCAAGCAGGCGGTGTGGAATGTCCTCGACAATGCCGCGGAGGCGTCGCCCCATTGGGTGGGGTTGAACGTCGCGCGGGCCGGGGGCGCGGTCACGGTCTGCGTCGCTGATCGCGGACCCGGCTTTACGCCGGAGACGCTGGCGCAGGTCGGCCGTCCCCAACGATCGACCAAGGGCGAGGGGCACGGCGTCGGCCTCTTCCTGGTTTCGAGCGTTATTCGCAAGCTCGGTGGCCGGGTCGAGGCTTTGAACCGACCGGAGGGCGGCGCATTGGTAACCCTGACCCTCCCTTTGAACATGATCGGCATTTCGGACCGTACGCCATGACAGATACTGAGCGCTCGCTGATCCTCGTGGAGGATGACGAAACATTCGCGCGCACGCTGCAACGCTCGTTCGAGCGCCGTGACTATCGGGTATCGGTGGCGAACAGCCCCGAGACGTTGATCGAGCTATTGAAGCAGGGGACGCCGCGCTATGCCGTGGTCGACCTCAAGCTGGGGCAGGCATCGGGACTCGCCTGTGTGCAGACACTGCACGCGCACGACCCGGAAATGCTGATCGTCGTGCTGACCGGCTTTGCCAGTATCGCAACGGCGGTCGAGGCGATCAAGCTCGGCGCGTGCCATTATCTCGCCAAGCCGTCCAACACGGACGATATCGAGGCGGCCTTTCACAAGGCGAGCGGCGATACGACCACCGCGATCACCGACCGCCCCAGTTCGATCAAGACTCTCGAATGGGAGCGGATCAACGAAACGCTCGCCGAGACCAACTTCAATATTTCAGAGACGGCGCGGCGGCTGGGAATGCATCGCCGCACCTTGGCCCGAAAGCTTGAAAAACGTCACGTTCCCTGAGGGATAAGGGGATGATTTGCCAAGTCATCCCCGGCATCAGGCTACCCGCTTTTCCGCCGCGATCCACTCCTCGATCTTCTTCTCCAGCACCGGCATGGGCAGCGCGCCGGTATCGAGCACCACGGCATGGAACTGGCGGGGGTCGAATTTCGCGCCCAGTTCGGCTTTGGCCTTCGCCTTCATCCGGCTGATCGTGATCTGCCCGATCTTGTAGGCGAGCGCCTGCCCCGGAATGGCGATATAGCGTTCCACCTCGGCCGTCGCATCGGTCCGCGCCATCGGCGAGTTGGCGAGCATATAGTCGATCGCCTTGTCGCGGCTCCATCCCTTGGCGTGGATGCCGGTGTCGACCACCAACCGCATCGCGCGCAGCATCTCGTCGTTCAACCCACCCATGCGCTGGTAGGGGTCGGTCTCCATGCCCAGTTCGGGCCACAGCGTCTCGGCATAGAGCGCCCAGCCTTCGGCATAGGCGGTATTGCCGCCGAAGCGCATAAAGGCGGGGAGGGCGGTATTCTCCTGGGCCAGGCTGATCTGGAAATGATGCCCGGGCACAGCCTCATGGAGATACAGCGTCTCCATTTCCCACATATAGCGCGAGGGAAGGTCATAGGTATTGTAGTAGAAGACACCGGGGCGCGAGCCATCGGGCGTGCCGCCCTGATAGGAACCGCCCGCATCGGTCTTTTCCTTGAATGCGGGGACGGGGCGGATTTCGAGCGGCGTTTTGGGAATCAGCGAGAATTGCTCGCGCACGCGCGCATCGATCCGCCGTCCGATCGCTTCATAGCCTTCGCGCAGTTGCCGCGCGCTTTTGGGCTGGAACCGGGGATCGGTGCGCAGGAAGGTGAAGAATTGGGACAGGCTGCCCTTGAAACCGACCGCCTGCTTCTGAACGTCCATCGCCTTGAGGATGCGCGCGACCTCTGACAGGCCAAGCCGGTGCACGTCCTCAGCCTTGAGCTGCAGGGTCGTATTCTGTTCGATCAGATAGGCATAGAGCCTGTCGCCGCCGGGCATGCCGGACAGACCGACACTGTCGCGCGCCGCTGGCAAATAGGTCTCGGCCAGAAAACGACGCATCCGCTGCTCGGCCGGCACGATGACATCCCGGATCTGCGTCGCGTAGGCGCGCTTCAACCGGGCCTGATCGGTCGCTGGGACAGCGGCGGGAAATTGCCGGACGGGGTCATAGAAGGGCGAATCCTCGACCGACCCGTTCAGCAGATTGTCGAACTGGGCGATCATGTTGCGCACGACCAGCTTGGGCTGGACCACGCCGCTTGCCATGCCTTGGCGAAAGCGGACGATCGCTTCATCCAGCAGGCGCGCATATTCCACGTTGCGCTTCAGATTATTGTCGTAATCGACCACCGTATTGAACGGTGCGGCGCCCTTGCCGGAGGCGAATTCCGGATAGAAGGTCTGAATACCATAGAAATGATCCATCGGCCGCACGATGGTCAGCGCGACGATGGTGGGATCATAGCCTTTCAACGCCATTTCGTTCTGGTTGCGGAAGACGTCATAGGCGATCTGGTTGGTGGGGGTCAGTTTGGCGCGATCAATCTGAGCCAGTCGATCGAGATCGCTTTTCGCCGCCTCACGTTCGGCCGCGATATAGGCGTCGGAGTAGAAGTCGCCCAGTCGATCCGCATGGCGCATGTCGCCGCGAAACAGACCGTTGATCGGATTACGGATGAGGCTGGCTTCATCGCTGTCATGGAACAACTGCTTGAGCCGCCCATCCTCCTGGCTCTCGCCGGCTTGAGGCGGCGTGGGTTGCAGGGCCCGGGGCGCGGCGCTGGCGGCAAGCGCGGGCAGGCCAACAGAGGCAATCAGGGCGACAAAGGGCAAAAGGCGCAAGCGAGCATCCCATTTGGTGCGAGGTGTGTTGATCGTATAAAAGACACAACCCATCGGCAAGCCGACATCCCGCCAAATAAAAGGGCGCGTGGTCCCGAAGAATTGGGACCACGCGCCAATGGCGGTGCAACCGAGGAAGGACGGCTCTATTCGGCGGTCTTGCCCGTCGCGGCCTTGGCTGCGGCCGACCCGGCATTGCTCGCGACCTTGACCACATTGTCGAACAGCGAGCGGGCGCGGTCCTTGGCTGCATCCTTGGTCAGGCCCGCCTGCTCCAGTTCGCGAAGCCCGGTTTCGCGGGCGGCCTGGGTCGCCTGCCGGATCGTCTCGCCGAGCTTCTTGCCGAGCGGCGCCAGCAATTCCTTTTCCCGCAGCGAGCGGGGCAGCAGCGCGCCCGCGATCACCCCAACGGCAAGACCGCCGACCAGAATACCGAGCGGGTTTGACTCGATGGTGCGCGCGGTCTTGTGCGCGGCCTCCACCGCCTTGTCCTTGGCATCCTGATAGACATGGCTCGCCGCCTCGCGGGTGCTGTCAAAGGCTTCGCGGACGTTGCCGTTGTGCTGATCGCTATGGGTGTCGTTGGTCATGATGGTCATCCTTCTGGATCATGTCGCCGATGCGGGAGCACCGGCGGACCAGATCAGCGTTTGCGGGTGAAGAGGCGGGCGATCCGCCGACGATTGAGAAACAGGCCGATCGCGGCGATGCCGCCAGCCACGGCCGCGGGATTGCTGCGCGCAATCTGGACCCCGGATCTTGCGGCGGAAAGTCCCGCCTCCCTGGCCTGGCTGGCAATGGCTTGCGGCTCCAGCCGGGCCTGGAGGCGGCCGACGGTCCGGTTCAGCCGTTCACGCGCCTCGGCAGCGCGCAGTTCGGCTTCGTCCACGGTCATGCGCTCGCTCCCGACAGATACGACTTGCCAACAGCGGCCAGGATACCGGCTACGGCAAGCACGACGATCACGACGATCGCGGTCGCGCCGAACGGGCCGACTGCCGGCGTCAGGGTGATGATGAGACCGACCAGAAACGCGATCAGCGCCGCCAGCGCCAGCACACCCGCCCCGACGAAGAAGATCGCCGCGTTCTTGTAATGGCCGATCTTGTCCGCGGCACGCGCCTTGGCCAGATCGATTTCGGCGGTGACGAGGGAGCGGCCGTCATCGACCAGTTGCGAGACGAGCGACGTCAGGCTCTCGGCATCCGGTGTGCCCGTCGTCGGGGAGGGGGGCATGGGCGTCACGCTTTCGCGTCGTCCGATGCCTCGGTCCCGACCGCGGCCGTGACGACACGCGCGAGGACGAAGCCGAGCGCCGCCGCGATACCGATCGCCACCGCCGGGCTCTTGGCCACGAACGCGCGGGCATCGTCGATCAACTCGTCGACATTCTTGTCCTTGATCGCGCCCGACAGCGAGGTGACGGCGTCGGCCGCCGAGCGCGCATATTGACCATATTGATCGCCGAGCTTCTCATCGACCTGTCCGGCCGCATCGTTGAGCAGTTGCGCGACCTGATCCAGCGCCGAACCGGCTTTGGCCTTGCCATCGCCGGCCAGCGCATAGACCTTGTCCACCGCCTGTTGCTGCAATTTTCCGGCGCCTTCCTTCACCGACTGCTTGGCGTCGGTCAGTCCGGCCTTGGACTTGCTCTCCTGCTCGTCGGCGTTGTCGATAGGGGGCACCCCCGTCCCGACTTCGGGTGCGACGCCCGCATTGCCCACGAAATTGGGAGCGCCATTCTGTGTCGACGAAGAATTGCTGTCGGTGTCGGCCATGGGAAATCCCTTTCCTTGTCGGCCCGTTTGACCGGGCCATTCGCCTCTTAACCCCGGTGGCGGAAGCACGTTCCATGCTTTTCCCGCAATTGCCCTTCGCCTGGTCACACGATAGAGCCGCGCCGAGATCTCTAGGCTGATGTAGGAGCATCGTTACGTGACCGCAATCATCGACATCCACGGGCGCCAGATCCTGGACAGCCGGGGCAACCCCACGGTCGAGGTCGACGTGCTGCTCGAAGACGGCAGCTTTGGCCGGGCCGCCGTTCCTTCCGGCGCGTCGACCGGCGCGCATGAAGCGGTCGAGAAGCGCGACGGCGACAAGAGCCGCTGGATGGGCAAGGGCGTCGAAGCCGCGGTCGAAGCGGTCAATGACGAGATCGCCGATGCGGTGATTGGCCTCGACGCGGAGGATCAGGCCGATCTTGACCATATCATGATTGAGCTGGACGGCACCGAGAACAAGGGCCGTCTGGGCGCGAACGCGATCCTGGGCGTCAGCCTCGCGGCGGCGAAGGCGGCGGCCGAAGCGCGCGGCCTGCCGCTGTACAAATATATCGGCGGCGTCTCGGCCCATCTCCTGCCGGTGCCGATGATGAACATCATCAACGGCGGCGAGCATGCCGACAATCCGATCGATTTCCAGGAATTCATGATCATGCCGGTCGGTGCGGCGAACATCATGGAAGCCGTACGCTGCGGCTCGGAAATCTTTCACACGCTGAAGAAGGCGCTACACGACAAGGGGCTTGCGACCGGCGTGGGCGACGAGGGCGGCTTTGCCCCAAACATTGCGTCGACCACCGAAGCGCTCGACTTCATCATGGCCTCGGTCGAGAAAGCCGGATACAAGCCGGGCGACGATGTGATGATCGCGCTCGACTGCGCCGCGACCGAGTTCTTCAAGGACGGCAAGTATATTATCTCGGGCGAGGGTAAGGTCCTGTCGAGCCATGAGATGGCCGAGTATCTGGCCAACCTGACCCGCAACTATCCGATCCTGTCGATTGAGGACGGCATGGCCGAGGACGACTGGGAAGGCTGGAAGGCGCTGACCGATCTGATCGGTGACAAGGTGCAGCTTGTCGGCGACGATCTGTTCGTCACCAATCCCAAGCGCCTGAAGCAGGGCATCGACGGCGGCTATGCCAATTCGCTGCTGGTGAAGGTCAACCAGATCGGCACGCTGACCGAGACGCTGGAGGCTGTGTCGCTGGCGCAGCGTTCGCGCTACACCGCCGTCATGTCGCACCGTTCGGGCGAAACCGAGGACGCGACCATCGCCGATCTGGCGGTCGCCACCAATTGCGGTCAGATCAAGACGGGCAGCCTCGCGCGCTCCGACCGGCTCGCCAAGTACAACCAGTTGATCCGCATCGAGGAGGAACTGGGCGACGCGGCGCGTTATGCGGGCCGCGACGTGCTGATCCGCGCTTGAATTTCGGGGGCGACGGGGTGAGAATGGCAACCGTGACCAAGAAACCGTCGCCCTTCATGCGGACCATGCGGCGGGCCGCCTTGCCCGCCCTTGGCCTGACCATCGTCGCGTTTTTCGGCGCCTATGCGGTGCTGGGGCGCAACGGCCTGCTCGCTTATGGCGAGTATCAGCGGCAATTGGTGAAGCGCGAGCATGACTATGCCGAGTTGGACAAGCATCGGACCGTGCTGAAAAATCGCGTTTCGCTGCTCGATCCCGATCATGCCAATCCGGACATGGTCGACGAAATGGTGCGCAAGGAACTCAATGTCGCGCACCCCGACGAAGTGATCGTTCCCCTGAAATAGGATGGGCGGCTCCGGATAGGGGCCGCCCTCTTCGTAATTGGCCGTGACGATGGTCGGCGGAGCGTTGACGCAGCCGATTGCCAGCCGCGCGTAATATCGTCACATTCCGCCCCACGTAACGCTTCAGGGAGCATGGAATGCGGGGTTGGCGCTGGATGCTGGCGGGGTCGATGCTGGCGACACAGGTTGTGGCGGGGACGGCGATCGCGCACATGACGCCGATGACCGAGAATGATCCCTATATCTGGCTGGAGGACAAGGACGGCGCCAAGGCGTTGGCCTGGGTCGCGGCGGAAAATGCCAAGACGCTGCCCCGGTTGCAGAACGACCCGCGCTATCAGGGCTTCTATCAGGAGGCGCTTGCCATCGCCTCGGCCAAGGATCGGATTCCGATGCCCGGCCAGCTCTATGGCCGTATCGTCAATTTCTGGCGCGACGCCGATCATCCGCAAGGCCTGTGGCGCTGGACAAGCGAGACCGATTACGCCTCCGCCACCCCCAGATGGACGACGTTGATCGACCTTGACGCGCTCAGCAAGGCTGAGGGCAAGAAATGGGTCTGGAAAGGCGTGACCTGCCTCAACCCGGAGGAGCGGCTGTGCCTGGTCGCGCTGTCGGAAGGCGGCGAGGATGCGATCGAGTATCGCGAATTCGACATGGAGGCCGGAGCCTTCGTCGCCGATGGCTTCCGCCTGTCCACCTCGAAACAGGCGGCTATCTGGCTCGACAAGGACACATTGCTGGTCAGCCGTGACTGGGGCGAGGGTACGCTGACCAAGTCGAGCTATCCCTTCGTCGTGAAGATGGTGAAGCGCGGCGTTCCGCTGGCCCAGGCAACGGAAATCTTCCGGGGCGCGCCGACCGACGAACTCGGCACCTATGCCAGCGTGCTGACCGACGCGCAGGGCAACCGGGCGGTGATGATCGAGCGGCGTCGCACCTTCTTTGGCGGCGACAAGCTGTTCTGGACGCCGACGGGCGGCGCGAAGCCGGTCGCGATGCCGCCACGCGCCTTCCCCTCGGGCATGGTCGAGGGCCGGGTGATCTTCCAGACCAGCGATCCCTGGGGTGAGCATCCCGCCGGCTCGGTGGTATGGGCACCGCTGGCGGAACTGGAGGCCGGCCATATTGCCCCGCGTCCGCTCTTCACCCCGACCGACCGGCAGGCGGTGGAGGGCGTCACCACCACCAGGGATCGCGTCGCGGTCACCTTTATCGACAATGTACGCGGCCGGTTGAGCGTCTTCGCGCCCTCGGTACAGGGCTGGACCGCCGCGGCGGTGACGGTGCCCGACAATATGGCGGTCGATGTGGTCAGCACCAGCAACCGGTCGAACATCGTTTATATGTCGACGGCGGGTTTCACGACCCCGACCGTGCTGTCGCGTTTCGACGCGGCGTCCGCTCCCGCCCCACAGTTGCTCAAGACGCTGCCCGCGCGCTTTGATGCGAGCGGCACGGTGGTCCATCAATATGAAGCGACCTCGACCGATGGGACCAGCATCCCCTATTTCGTGGTCCTGCCCAAGGGCGCGAAGCTCGACGGCACGACGCCGACGCTGATGACCGCTTATGGCGGCTTCGAGATCGCGCGCCTGCCCAGCTATCTGGGCGCGACCGGCAAGATCTGGATCGAACGGGGCGGGGCCTATGTCCTCGCCAACATCCGCGGTGGCGGGGAGTTCGGGCCCAGATGGCACGACGCGGGCCGCAAGACCAAGCGGCAGGTCATCTATGACGATTTCGCCTCTGTCGCGAAGGATCTGTTCACCCGCAGGATCACCAGTCCGCAGAAACTGGGGATCTATGGCGGTTCCAACGGCGGGCTGCTGATGGGCGTCGAACTGACCCAGCATCCCGAATTGTGGAAGGCCGTGACGATCCAGGTGCCGTTGCTCGACATGGTCCGTTACCAGAGGATTGCGGCCGGCGATTCGTGGAAGGACGAATATGGTTCGGTGGACGTGCCCGAGGAGGCCGCCTTCCTCCGCAGGATTTCGCCTTATGCCAATATCCGCAAGGGCGTGGCCTATCCCGAGCCCTATATCTGGACGACGACCAAGGACGATCGGGTCGGTCCGCAACATGCCCGGAAATTCGCCGCGCGACTGGGCGAATATGGCATACCCTATCTGTTCTACGAGGATATGGCGGGTGGTCATTCGGGGGATGCCGATATCGCGCAGGGCGCGCGTCTCAATGCCCAGCAAATGGTGTATTTCGCGCAGAAACTGATGGATAGCCCGGTACGTTGAAACCCGGTGGGCGGTAGCCCCCTGCCGCCCACCTCATTTTGTTGTTACAAAACGTAATAATGTTCTTGCTGCGCTGCGGCGGGGACGGCAAAGCGAGGCCATGAACGATATGACGACGACCGAGCGCCGTCCGGTCGAGCCGGCGGCGGGCGCTCCCGCCATCATCTTTGAAGCCATCGTCAAGATGCGCGCCGTGTCCGCGACCTATAATCGCGGCGACGTCGTGCTGGCGCCCCATGTGATCTACACCCGGCACGACGAACTCTATGTCGATGCCACGACGGTGGAACGGGACGGCAAACCTCCGCGCGAGGAAAAGCTGGGCACGTTCAAGCTGGCGGGGCTGGGCGCCTTGCGGCTGACACCGCGCCGTTTCACGATCAGCGAATTGCTGGAACGGGGTGCCGAACGCTATCAGGGCGTGACGCTCATGATGGTGGACGACGCCTGACAGACTTGTCTGGCGGCTCGTGACAGGTGACATGGCCCTCGGCCAACGCGCCGGGGCCACGTCCCTCCTTCCAGCTTAGCGGCAGCGGACCTGATTCTGCTCGATCGAGCGTCCGGCCAGCGCGCCGCCCGCCGCACCCAGCAACGTCGCGATGGTGCTGCTGCGTCCACCGACCAGATTGCCCAGGACGCCACCGGCCGCGCCGCCGATGATGAGACCCGTCGTGCCGTCCGGGCGGCGGCAATAATAGCGGCCGTCGGTGCCCGCATAGACGCGGTCATGCCCCTGCAAGATCCGCTCGCGATATTGCGGGCCGTCGCGATAGTCGCCGACCGGATCATAATAAGGTTCGTTGTTCGCGTTATAGCCGTTCGCCGGTATCGCCGGGGCAACCCGATAGCCGCCTGGACCATCACCCGGTGCCGGACGATAACCGTCAGGCCGATAGCCCGCAGGATAGTCCGCACCCTGGCGCGACAGGAAGAGATCGGCCTCCTGGCGATAAAGCTGGTATTCGCGATCGAACCGCGCCTGTGCGGCACGGAAGCGCGATATGTCGGCGCTCGACTGGGCTACGGCGGGAACAGCGGTGGTGATGACGGCCATCGCGATCGCGGCGGTGGCTAGGCGACGGAAACCCATCGAATCTTCCTCCAGGCCCGGACAGTCGGGCGATGGGAACGATACGGATGCGCATCGATATGGTTCCTGAACGACCGAGGGAATGCGATCAGTCCTCGATCTTCGTCACGAAGCTGTCCATCACCCGCTTGCGTCCGGCCTGCTCGAAATCGATTTCCAGCTTGTTGCCCTCGATCGCCGCGATCGCGCCATAGCCGAATTTCTGGTGGAAGACGCGGCCACCGACGCTGAGATCGTCCCGCCCCTTCTGCCCCAGCCCGACCGAGGGCGCACGCGATTCGACGACGCGAGCGGGGCGGGCAATCTGCCCCGCCTGCGTCGAGGCGGCCCTTTGCCAGCCCGGCCCACGTCCGGTGCCGCGTCCAACATTGGCGAAAGGATCGGCATGTTCCGACCAGTTGGCGCGCCACAGGCTTTCGCCGCCAGTCATGCTGCTCTCGCTCTCGATATGTTCGGCGGGCAATTCGCCGACGAAGCGGCTGGGCAGGCTCGACGTCCATTGGCCGTAGATGCGGCGATTGGCCGCGTGCAGGATCACGGCCTTCCGCCGGGCGCGGGTGATCGCGACATAGGCGAGGCGACGCTCCTCCTCCAGGCTGCGCGTGCCGCCCTCATCGATCGCCCGTTGAGAGGGAAAAAGCCCTTCCTCCCATCCGGCGAGGAAGACCGTATCGAACTCCAGCCCCTTGGCGGCATGGATGGTCATGATCGTCACCTCGGGTTCGCGGCGATCGCCGTCGCGGTCCATCACGAGCGACACATGCTCCAGAAAGGCGCCCAGCGATTCATAATCCTCCATGGCGCGCACGAGCTCGGACAGGTTTTCCAGGCGGCCGGCGGATTCGGCGGATTTCTCGTTCTGATACATGGCGGTATAGCCGCTCTCGTCGAGCATCTGCCGTGCCAGTTCGGCATGGGGCAGGTCACGCGCCATGTCGCGCCAGCGCGCGATATCGCCGATCAGATTGCCGAGGCTCCGGCGCGCCTGCGGCGTCAATTCGTCAGTGTCGAGGATGCGCGCCGCCGCCAGGGTCAGCGGCAGCCCCTCCGCCCGCGCCAACTGGTGGATCTTGGCCAGGGCCTTGTCGCCCAGGCCACGCTTGGGAACGTTGACGATCCGCTCGAATGCCAGATCGTCCGATGGCTGATTGACGACACGCAGATAGGCGAGGGCATCGCGGATCTCGGCGCGTTCGTAGAAGCGGAAACCACCGACGATGCGATAGGGCAGGCCGATCGCGATGAAGCGGTCTTCGAATTCCCGGGTCTGGTGCTGCGCGCGGACCAGGATCGCGATGTCGTCATAGGATCGCCCCGCGCGGCGCGCCGCCTCGATCTCCTCACCGACCCGACGGGCTTCCTCTGGGCCGTCCCATACGCCCAGCACCTGCACCTTTTCGCCGACATCGAGTTCGGTCCACAGCGTCTTGCCCAGACGCCCGCCATTATGCGCGATGACGCCCGACGCCGCGCCCAGGATATGGGGAGTCGAACGATAATTCTGTTCGAGCCGGATGACCTTGGCTCCGGGGAAATCGCGCTCGAAGCGCAGGATATTTTCCACCTGCGCGCCACGCCAGGAATAGATGGACTGATCGTCGTCGCCGACACAGGCGATGTTCTTGCGCGCCTGCGCCAGCAGTCGCAGCCAGAGATACTGGACGCTGTTGGTATCCTGATACTCGTCGACCATGATGTAGCGGAAGCGCTGTTGATACTGCTCCAGCACCTCGCGGTTCGTTTTCAGGATGGTCAGCACATGGAGCAGCAGATCGCCGAAATCACAGGCGTTCACGCTGCGCAGCCGGTCCTGATAGAGCTGATACAATTCGCCGCCGCGCCCGTTGGCATAGCGTTCCGACTCGCCTGCATCGATATCGGCGGGGACCAGCCCCTTGTTTTTCCACTCGTCGATCAGGCCGCCCAGCGCCCGCGCGGGAAAGCGCTTCTCGTCGATATCCGCTGTGACGATCAATTGTTTGAGCAGGCGAAGCTGGTCGTCGGTGTCGAGGATGCTGAAATTCGATTGCAGTCCCACCAGCTCGGCATGACGTCGCAGCATCTTCGCGCCGATCGCGTGGAAGGTGCCGAGCCACGGCATCCCCTCGACCGCGTCGCCGACCAGCCGACCGACGCGCTCGCGCATCTCCCGCGCCGCCTTGTTCGTAAAGGTGACGGACAGGATCTCCGACGGCCAGGCCTTGCGCGTATAGAGAAGGTGCGCGAGCCGCGCGGTCAGCGCCGCCGTCTTGCCCGTCCCGGCGCCCGCGAGCACCAGCACCGGGCCGTCGGTGGTCAGCACCGCCTCGCGCTGGGCGTCGTTGAGCGTGCGGAGATAGGGGTAATCGGCCAGGTTGACGGGCGCATCGGGCGGGGGGAGAGTCATCGTGAACAGTTAGAGAACGTTGTGCGCCGGAGCAACCATCGCGTGACGTGAGGATAGAGATAGCCGCGCATGTCGTCTCATGAACCGACGATCGCCGCGCCCATTTTAACCGGCGTTTGGCCCATGTGTTTAAAAAAGCGTTAGCGGGGACCCTGCCCACGTCATCAAAATGTCACGTCTTTGGCCCAACGCAAACCCACCATGACACCGTATGCGCTTGCCGAAGGGGCACCCAACGCCCCCGTCCACGGACCACGGCTCGATTCCGGGCTGCATCCCATAGGCCGGTGGATTTTCGCCCTGCTGCTGGTCGGCGGACTTGGCTATGCTGGCTATAGCGTCATGATCGACACCGCCCGCGTGGGTGAGCCGATGGCCATGGGCGTTTTCGCCTTTCTCGGCCTCGCCTTGTTGATCGCGTTGGGGTTCGAATTCGTGAACGGCTTTCACGACACCGCCAATGCCGTGGCGACGGTGATCTACACCCATTCCATGCCAGCGCCGCTTGCGGTGGTCTGGTCCGGCCTGTTCAATTTCCTGGGCGTGATGGTCTCGAGCGGCGCGGTCGCCTATTCCATCATCACCCTGTTGCCGATCGACCTGATGCTGAATGTCGGGTCGGCGGGCGGTTTCGCCATGATCTTTGCCCTGCTGCTGGCGGCCGTCCTGTGGAATCTGGCGACCTGGGCGGTGGGCCTGCCCAATTCGTCGAGCCATGCGCTGATCGGATCGATCCTGGGCGTCGGGCTCGCCAACCAGATCCTGTCGCCCATCCCCGGCACGTCGGGCGTCGATATGGAACAGGTACGCAAGGTCTTGTCCGCGCTTCTGTTCAGCCCGTTGCTCGGCTTCGTCGGCGCGCTGCTGCTGTTGCTGGTGATGAAGCGCTTCCTGAAGAACAAGCGGCTGTATCGCGAACCGGAGGGCAAGGCGCCACCGCCACGCGGCATCCGGGCGCTCCTGATCTTCACCTGCACGGCGGTCAGCTTTGCGCATGGCAGCAATGACGGTCAGAAGGGCATGGGCCTTATCATGCTGATCCTCATCGGTTGCGCACCGACCGCGTATGCGCTCAACCGTACGCTGCCGCGCAGCGCGATGCCCGCCTTCGTCCAGAGTGCCGATGTGGCCTCCGCCGCCTATCGCGCGCACGGTACCGGCTTTGCGCTGCCGATCGACCGGGCGCGCGAAGTGGTGGTTCACGGGGTGCGGACCAAGGCGATCGATACGCCCGAGGTCTATGAGGGCCTGTCGGTCCTCTCGCGCGACATTGGCGAGCGGATCGCCAATTACGGCACCCTGAGCCAGGTGCCCGCGACGGTCGTACCGAACCTGCGCAACGACATGTACCTGGTTCTCGACACCACCCATATGGTGACCAAGAGCGAGAAGGCCAAGGAACGCTTTACCGCCGCAGAGATCGAATCGCTTGGGGTTTATGCCACTGCGCTGGAGCGGGGTACGCGGTATATTCCGCTGTGGGTCAAGGTGACCGTGGCGATCGCGCTGGGTCTGGGCACCATGGTCGGCTGGCGGCGCATTGTGGTCACGGTGGGCGAGCGGATCGGCAAGACGCACCTGACCTATGGCATGGGGGCCGCCGCCGAGCTGATGGCGGCCGCGACGATCCTGCTTGCCGATCGGTATCATATGCCGGTTTCGACGACGCATATCCTGTCCTCCGGTGTCGCCGGTGCCTCGGTCGCGAATGGAGCGGGGGTCCAGACCCGTACCATCCGCAACATGGCGTTGGCTTGGATCATGACGCTGCCGATCGCGATGCTGTTGTCCGGCTCACTCTATTGGCTGCTGCTTCAGTTGACGCATGTGATCGGAAACTGATAGGCCTGACCTGTTGCAAGCGGCGCAGGAGTCCACGGTCGTCTGACGGGACTTTACGTTGGGGTTCGATTTCTGCACGAACGATCGGATGAACGCCATCGCGCCCCCTTCGCATCGTCATATCCTGCTCGCGAGCCTGACCGGTACTGCCGTCGAGTTCTACGATTTCTATATCTATGCCACGGCGGCGGCTTTGGTGTTCGGGCCGGTCTTCTTTCCGGCCTCATCCGCTGCGGCCCAGCTGCTGCTCTCCTATGCCAGTTTCGGGCTGGCCTTCGTGGCCCGTCCGGTCGGCGCGATCGCCTTCGGGCATTTCGGTGACCGGGTGGGCCGCGAATCGACCCTGGTGGTCAGCCTGATGCTGATGGGCGGATCGACCGTGGCGATCGCCTTCCTGCCGACCTATGCGCAGGCAGGCTGGATCGCACCGCTGCTGCTATGCCTCGCCAGACTGGGGCAGGGGCTCGGTCTGGGTGGCGAGTGGGGCGGGGCGGCGCTTCTCGCGGTGGAGAATGCGCCACCGGGGCGGAGGAATAGCTGGGGCATGTTCCCGCCGCTCGGCGCGCCGGTCGGGTTCATTCTGGCCAATGGCTTTTTCCTGATCTTGGGGTTGATGCTGACCGATGCGCAGTTCCGCGCCTGGGGCTGGCGATTGCCGTTTCTGGCAAGCGCGGTGCTGGTGTTGCTGGGACTCTGGGTCCGTCTTCGCCTGACCGAAACGCCGGATTTTGCGCGGGCAAAGAAAAGCGCGGCCCTCCCGCGCGTTCCGATCGCCACGCTCCTGCAGCACCATATGCGCCCGTTGCTGGCGGGAACGGGCGGCGTGATCGCGTGCTTTGCGATCTTCTATCTCGCGACCGCCTTTGCGTTGGGATATGGCACCACGACCCTCGGCTATCCGCGCGAGGCGTTTCTGGGCGTTCAGCTTGTCGCGATCCTGTTCCTGGCCGCCGGGATCATCGTGTCGAGCGTCATGGCCGATCGGCGCGGGGCGTCGATGATGCTGGCATTGGGCTTTGCCGGATGCGTGCTGGTCGGGCTGGCCATGGGACCGATGCTGGGATCGGGGTCGCTGGCCATCGTCTTCATCTGGCTGGCGATAGCGCTTTTCGTCATGGGCTTCGCCTATGGACCGCTGGGCGGCTGGCTGCCCGCGCTGTTTCCCGCAGGCGTGCGCTATACCGGCGTATCGATGACCTTCAACCTCGGCGGGATCATCGGTGGCGCATTGGCGCCGATCGCGGCGCAGGCGCTGACCGAACGCGGCGGACTGAACTGGGTCGGCGGCTATCTGGTCGCCGCCGGCCTGCTCAGCCTCGCCGGTCTTGCCTTGATGCGTGGCCAGCCTCAGGCCTGACGCAGCAGGGTCAGCCGCGCCTTGCCATGCACGCGGGACGTGTCGACCGTGAAGCCGGCCACCTCGACCTCTTCCTGCTTGGCGGTTTCGATGCTGACCCAGGTGCCGGGTCCGACCCAGCCCAGCCGCGCCAGCTTGTCGAGCGCCACGCTGCCCGCGCCGGTATCATAGGGCGGGTCCATCAGGATCACGTCCAGCGGCTGCCGCGCGGGGCCCAGAGCCATGACCGACGTCGGGCGGACATCCCCGATCGCGCCCAGCTTTTCCAGATTGGCGCGCAAGGCGTCGAGAGCCGCGCGATCCTGCTCGACGAACAGGCAGGATGCCGCGCCGCGCGATAGCGCCTCGATCCCGAGCGCGCCGGAACCCGCAAAAAAGTCGCCGACTGCCAGGCCATCGAAATCGCCGAGCCGCGCGGTCAGCATGGAGAATAACGCCTCGCGGGTTCGGTCGGCGGTCGGCCGCGTGACCTCACCCCTGGGCGCGACGAGCGGACGGCCGCGCCATTCACCGGCAATGACGCGCATCAGCGTGGCCCTCCCGGACGACGTGGTTTACCGCCACCGGGCCTGGTCGGGCGCTCGCTGGGCGTGAAGCGATCCGAACGCGGTGTTCCGGGCCTCGCCGGGCGCGATGGCCTGGCGGGCCGATCCCCGCTTCGATCCCCGCTTCGATCATTGCGGCGGTCCGGTCCGGCAGAGCCGCGTGGACGCTCAGCACGCGCGTCAAAACGCGGGCGGTCACGGCCACCGTCCGCTGCGCCGGCTGCGGTATCGCGGGGGCCAGCGGGGCGCGTGTCGCGGTCGCTGACGGGCTTGGCATCGAAGCGGCCACGGCCGCGCCCATCCTGGCGATCGCCAAAGGGGCGGCCTTCCGATCGGGCGGGCCGGGCACCACGTTCGCCACGTTCCTCACGTCGTACAGTACGGTCAGGGGCGCCGCGTTCCGCGCCGCGACCCGTTGCCGATCGGTCGGGGCCCGGGCGCGGCGCGCCGTCACGCGATGCCCGCACTGGCCGTTCGCCCGACGGCGGCGTACGAAAACCCGGCTTGGGCGTTGGGCGTATCGCGTCATCGGGAATGCCACCCGCCAAAGTGCGACGGAATTCGACGATCGCGGAGCCTTTCACCTCGCCGACCTCACCGACCGGAAGTTCGTCCAGCACGAATGGCCCATATCGCAAGCGGATCAGGCGGCTGACCTGGAGACCCAGATACTCCAGGACCCGGCGCACTTCGCGATTCTTGCCTTCGCGCAGCGACATCTCGATCCAGACATTGGCCCCGGTGCGACGCTCCAGATTGGCATCGATCTGACCATAGCGGATGCCGTCGATCTCGACGCCGTGGATCAGTTCCTCCAACTGGGCCTGGGTCACGTCGCCATAGGCGCGAGCGCGATAGGTGCGCTCCACCCCGGTTGCGGGCAGTTCGAGCTGGCGCTTGAACCCGCCATCGGTGGTCAGCAGCAGCAACCCCTCGGTATTGAGGTCGAGCCGTCCGACCGGCACCACGCGGGGCAGATCGGCGGGCAGGCGGTCATAGATGGTCGTGCGTCCCTTGGGATCGCGCTCGGTGACGAGCAGGCCGTTGGGCTTGTGGTACAGGAAAAGCCGTGTGGGCTCGGGCGCGGCCACCGGCTTGCCGTCGACGGTCACCCCGTCGAGCGATGTCAGCAGCGTGGCGGGCGTGTCCAAAGCGACGCCGTTGAGCGCGATCCGCCCTTCGGCGATCATCCGCTCGATCTCACGGCGGGACGCGACCCCGGCCCTGGCCAGCAGTTTCGCGATACGTTGTTCTGATGTCATGGGTCATGCTGATACATAGGGTGCAGGGCAAAAGAAAATGTTTGCGTCGTTTCCGCAAGACGAAGCGTTACGGACGCACGAGCAAGGATGACGGACCTGACACGGGATGAGAATCTTCGGGCGTAAGAAAGGGCGGCTCGAAAGGCTGTTGGTGGTCGAGGACGAACCGTTGGTCGCCTTCGACACCGAACATGTGCTGGGCGCCGCCGCCTATGAGGTCGTCGCGACGGTCGACCGGGCGAGCAAGGCGATCGCGCTGATCGTCGGCGACCAGGCCATCGATCTGATCCTCGCCGATGTCCAGCTGGCCGACGGCAGCGGGCTCGACGTGGCACGGGCAGCGCGCCATCGTGGCATTCCCGTCCTCTTCGTCACCGGCACACCGCCGGCTGAAGCGTCCGAACTGGCCGAGGGTGTGCTGAGGAAACCCTATGGCCCGCGCGACCTGCTCATCGCCATCGCCGCGATCGAGGAAAAGCGGATGGGCAAGACACCCGCAAGGCTGCCGTCCGGCCTCAGGCTGTTCGCCGGAGCCTGATCCCTTAGCCCCCCGCAGCGCGGCGTTGCTCCCGGCCATCTTCGGCTCTACGGTCCGCCGTTTCACGGACAAGGTCAGGGCGAAAGACGACATGGCGGACGGTCGATGGGTTGGTGGTATACGGCCCTATGTCGAAGCTGCGCCGCTCGCCTCGCTAGCCCTTGGCATATCCTCGGCCTTTCCGCTGACCATGATCAACGCCACGCTCGCCAGCCGGCTGGCGGAGGCGGGGATCGAGAAGAAGAGCGTTACTGCGTTCGCCCTCGTCATCCTGGCCTATAATTTCAAGTTTCTATGGGCGTGGATCGTCGAGGGCGTGAAGATCCCGCTGCTCCACCATCTGCTGGGCCAACGCGTCTCCTGGCTGCTGGTCGTCGCGGTGCTGGTGTGCGTGGCCGCGATCGGCCTGGGGCTGTCCGATCCCCGGGTGTCACTGGCGCAGACGGCGATGGCCGCCATCGCGCTGGGTATCGCCGGGGCGACCTTCGACATCGTCATCGACGCCTATCGCATCGAATTGCTCGAACCGCGCCAATTGGGCGTCGGCGCGGGCATGGGCCAATATGGCTGGCGGATCGGTTCGGCTTTGGTCGCCTCACTGGCTTTGGTGATCGCATCGCGCGCGGGGTGGAGCGTCGCCTATCTTGCAAGCTGCGCCTTTGCGCTTCCAGCGGTGCTGACCGCCCTCGTCATGGGCGAGCCCAAGCGCCACCATGAAATCACCGCCAAGCGCCCTGCCGAAGGCGTGGTCCGTGCCGTCATCGGTCCGTTCGCCGAATTCTTCCGGCGGCAGGGTGCCATCGTCATCCTGCTCTTCATCTTGGTCCACAAGATCGGCGATACCATCGCCAACCTGACCTTTCGGCTGTTGTTCAACGATCTGGGGTTCAGCAAGGACGAGATCGCCGTCTATGACGTCGGTGTCGGCTTCTGGGCCTTGCTGATCGGCGTGTTTGTCGGCGGGGTTCTGTATGCCCGGTTGGGGATGAAACACTCCGTCCTGATCAGTCTGATCCTGATGGCGGTGTCCAACCTCTCCTTTGCCGGGCTGGCGGCGGCAGGCCATTCCAATTGGGGCATGGCGGGCGCGATCGGATTTGAGAATTTCGCCAGCGGCATTGGCGGCGTAACCGTGGTCGCCTATTTTTCGGCGCTCACCGATCTGCGCTTCACCGCCGCCCAGTACGCGCTGATCTCGGCCGCGGCGAGCGTGGTCGGGCGTATCATCAGCGGGACGAGCGCCGGAGCGCTGGTCGAACGCTTCGGTTATGTCGAATTCTACATATTGACCACGATCATCGCCCTGCCGGGCGTCGTGCTGTTCTGGTGGATGGCGCGGTCGGGGCTGGTCGATCGGTCGATCGGCAGCGCGGGCGTCGAAGCGCAGGGCGACGCCCCGGAGGGCAAACCGCTCACGCGGTGATCGGCCGCCCCTCGTCGGCAAAAGACGCCGCGACGGCCGCCGCGCTGGCCAGCACCCCGTCCACGCGCCGCACGCCGAGCAGGTCGCTCATCAGGAACCGGGCTTTCTCGGGCGCGATTTCCATCTGGGCGAGGATGGTCAACAGGGCGAATTCCGCCGCGGTCATTCGCGCGCAACAGCAAGGGGCGATGGCGATCTGACCCGCCGCATGGGCGGCAAGATCCGCCATCAGGGTCCGCATCAGCACCAATGGCCGCCGGAAATCCTGCCCGAACACCGTGAACAAGGTGTGCGCGGCGCGCGCGTCGGCCAATCCGTGCGCACCCATGCGCCGGATCGCGAACAAGGCGATCCGCGCATGGGGACAGCCCGGCAGGGCATGGGGGAGGGCAGTGGCGAGGGTGGCGGTTTCGGCCATCGGGCGGGACTCCGTGATTGCCCCACCATGCTAATCCTTCGCTATTGATAGTCAATCGCAAATAATGAGGGTCGGACTGCCTATTTGCCGCGTCACTGTGGCGCTTCGTCATTCGCACGCAGGACATCCCCTGCGAGGTATAGTGACCCGGCGATCAGCACCTTCACCGGCGCAGCGAAATGGCGGGTGATTTGTCGCAAGGCGTCGGCCGCATCGGCAGCCGGCCGGGTGGGAATGCCGAGTGCGTCCGCATGGACGGCCAGCGCTTCGGGCGGATGACAGGCATGATCGGGAACCGGGATCGTGACGACCAGATCGACCATCCCCGCCAGCTTGCGGATGACGGGCCCGGCATCCTTGTTGGCCAACATCCCGATAACGAGCGCGCTGGGCCCTCGCGACCGCCATCCGGTCATCAACCGTGCGACAGGAGTCGCGGCGGACGGATTATGCGCGCCGTCCAGCCAGCATACACTGCCATCGGGCAATATGCGGGTCAGCGGGCCGTCGGACAGTTGCTGCATCCGCGCGGGCCAGCGGGTCCGATCGGCGGCCAGTCGCAAGGCGTCGTCGTTGACCGCGATGGCCTGCTGATGCCGCAGCATCGCGACGGCCAGGGCAAGGTTGCGCGACTGGTGGGCTCCCGCGAGCATGGGGCGGGGCAGTCGCAGCGAACCGTTCCTGTCCTGATAATGCACGCTCCGCGCGTCGTTGTCGCTGGTCCAGCCGTCATGCCGCGCGAAGACCGGGGCACCGGCATCGCCAGCGACCTTGGCGATCGCGTCGCGGATCGGACGGGGATAGTCCATGGTCACGAGCGGGGTGTCGCGCTTGGCGATACCCGCCTTCTCGCGCGCGATGTCGACCAGGCGATTGCCGAGAAAGGCCTCATGGTCGATGCCCAGCGCGGCGATACCGCACACGGCCGGCGATGGCAGGATGTTCGTAGCGTCCAGCCGGCCGCCCAATCCCACCTCGATGATGGTGGCGGCGGCCGGTGTCCGCGCGAAGCAGAGGAAAGCGGCTGCGGTCGTTACTTCGAAAAAACTGGCCCCGATGCCATCGGCCTGGTCCAGCACCTCCGCCAGGACGGCCGCGAGCGCCGGATCGGTGATCAGGTCGCCCGCGATCCGGATACGCTCGTTGAAGCGGACGAGATGCGGGCTGGAATAGACATGGACGCGCTGCCCCGACGCCTCGATCGCCGCGCGAAGAAAGGCGCAGGTCGAGCCCTTGCCGTTGGTGCCCGCGACATGGAAGACGGGCGGCAGATGGTGATGCGGATCGCCGACCCGTCCCAGCAACTGGGTGATCCGTTCCAGCCCCAATATGTCGGCACCGGGCGACAGCGACCAGAGCCGATCGAGTTGCGCCTGGACGGCCGGATCGAGGGAGCGGGCATGGTCGGACATCGGCCTGTCTCAAACGAGGATATGAAAAGGGGCGGACCCCATGGGCCGCCCCTCTGGAGGCGTCACTCGCCAAAAGCGACGGCAGGAAATACCGGGATCAAGCCGGGTCAGGCGGCCTGACGCGATGCGGTCAGATAGCCGATCACCGTTGCCAGCCGTTGGCGCAGGTCGTGGCGGTGGACGACCATGTCGAGCATCCCGTGGTCGAGATAATATTCCGACGTCTGGAAATCGTCGGGCAGCTTTTCGCGGATCGTATTCTCGATCACCCGGCGACCGGCAAAGGCCAGCATCGCCTTGGGCTCGGCGATCTGGACATCGCCCAGCATCGCATAGGAGGCCATGACCCCGCCCGATGTCGGATCGGTCAGCACGACGATATAGGGCAGGCCCGCATCATGCAGCATCTGGATAGCGACCGTGGTGCGCGGCATCTGCATCAGGCTGAGAATAGCCTCTTGCATCCGTGCGCCGCCCGATGCGGTGAAGACGACATAGGGGCAATGATCGGCGATCGCGGCTTCGACGCCCCGAACAAAGGCTTCGCCGACCGCGAGGCCCATCGACCCGCCCATGAAGGCGAAATCCTGCACCCCGACGATCACCTTGTGGTCCAGGATCGTCCCGCGTGCATTGATCAGCGCGTCGGTTTCCCCATTCGCTCCGCGCGCGACCTTCAGCCGGTCCGCATAGCGTTTGGAGTCCCGGAACTTCAGCGGATCTTCGGCAACCTTGGGCGCGGGCAGTTCAACGGCACTGCCCTCATCGAGCAGGTGCCGAAACCGCGCCTTCGGTCCGATACGATCATGGTGATCGCATTTCGGGCAGACGTTCAGATTGTCTTCGAGTTCCTTGGTAAAGACCATCTGTCCGCAACCCTTGCACTTGTGCCAGAGATTGTCGGGCGTTTCCCGCTTCGCGACGAAGGGGATGACGTTGCGGACGCTGTGAAGCCAGCTCATGCGAGTTCCTTGCGCGCGTCGGCCAGCGCCGACGACAGAGTTTCAATATAGGCGCGGACCGGGGCAGGGGCCTGTGCCCCATGCTCGCCCACCAGGTCGACGATTGCCGACCCGACGACGACGCCATCCGCCACGCGTCCGATCGCCGCCGCCTGCTCGGGCGTGCGAACGCCGAAGCCGACCGCGACGGGGAGCGGCGTCGCAGCCTTCAACCGACCGACGGCCTCTTCGATCGAGGACTGCGCAGCCTGTTGCTGCCCGGTGATTCCCGCGACGGAAACATAATAGAGGAAGCCCTCTGCCCCCGTCAAAATGGTCGGCAGGCGTGTCGCGTCGCTGGTCGGGGTGGCGAGACGGATCGACGCCACGCCTTTCGCGCGCAGCGCGGCGCCCAGCGTATCGTCCTCTTCGGCGGGCACATCGACGCAGATCACGCCATCGACCCCGGCCTCGGCCACCGCGCTGGCGAACCATTCGGGGCCGCGCACGGTCATCGGATTGGCATAGCCCATCAGGATCAGGGGCACATCCGGATGACGTTCGCGGAACGCACGGGCGATCACGATGATGTCCGCGGTGCGGGTTCCGGCGGCCAGGCTGCGGATATTGGCCTTCTGGATCGCGGGGCCGTCGGCCATCGGATCGGTGAACGGCATCCCCAGCTCGATGACGTCCGCGCCGCCATCGACAAGTGCATCCAGGATCGCGGCGGTGTGCTCGGGCGCAGGGTCGCCAGCCGTCACGAAGGTGACCAGGGCGGCGCGGCCGGCACGGACGCAGCGTGCGAAGGCATCGGCGATCCGGGTCACAGCGTCACTCCCATGGCCTCGGCGACGGTGAAGATGTCCTTGTCCCCCCGGCCCGAAATATTGACGAGCGCGATCTGGTCGCGCGCCATGGTCGGCGCACGCCGCATCAGGCCGGCCAGCGCATGGCTGCTCTCCAGGGCGGGGATAATCCCTTCGACCTGGCAGCAAAGCTGAAACGCCTCCAGCGCCTCGGCGTCGGTCACGCCTTCATAGACGACGCGGCCGGTGTCGTTGAGCCAGCTATGCTCCGGTCCGATGCCCGGATAGTCGAGACCGGCCGAGATCGAATGCGCCTCGGTAATCTGGCCATCCTCATCCTGGAGCAGATAAGTCTTGTTGCCGTGCAGGATGCCCGGCTTCCCCCCGTTCAGGCTGGCCGCATGCTGCGCGGTGTCCAGACCATGGCCCGCCGCCTCGATGCCCAGCATCGCGACATCCGCCTCATCGAGGAAGGGGTGGAACAGGCCGATGGCATTCGACCCGCCGCCGACACACGCGATCAGCAGATCGGGCAGCCGGCATTCGGCCTCCATCATCTGCGCACGCGATTCGGTGCCGATCACCGACTGGAAGTCCCGCACCATCGCCGGATAGGGATGCGGACCCGCCGCCGTGCCGATGATGTAGAAGGTGTCGTGGACGTTCGCGACCCAGTCGCGCAGCGCCTCGTTCATCGCATCCTTCAGCGTCTGCGCGCCGGACGTCACCGGGCGGACCTCCGCGCCGAGCAGCTTCATGCGGAAGACATTGGGGGCCTGCCGTTCGATATCGCGCGCGCCCATGAAGATGGTGCAGGGCAGGCCGAACCGCGCGGCCACGGTCGCGGTCGCCACGCCATGCTGGCCCGCCCCCGTCTCGGCGATGATCCGCGTCTTGCCCATCCGCTTGGCCAGCAGGATCTGGCCGATGCAGTTGTTGATCTTGTGCGCGCCGGTATGGTTCAGTTCCTCGCGCTTGAAATAGACCTTGGGCCCCTTGCCCTCGGGCGAACGTTCCCGCAGCGTTTCGGTCAGGCGTTCCGCGTAATAAAGCGGGCTCGGGCGTCCGACATAATGGGTCATCAACCCATCGAATTCGGCCTTGAACGCCGGGTCGACCTGCGCGGCGTGATATTCGCGTTCGAGGTCGAGGATCAGCGGCATCAGCGTCTCCGCCACATAGCGGCCGCCATATTCGCCGAAATGCCCGCGCTCGTCGGGCTGGGCGCGGAAGGAGTTCGGGGCGTTCATCTCTTATCCCTTGGCACTTGCGGGGCAACCCGGCGCAAATGAACCTGTCACCGATGTGTCGCGACGGCTTTAAGGAACCTCGCGATCTTGTCCATATCCTTGATACCCGGCGCGCTTTCGACACCGGAGGATATATCGACCAGCGGCGCGCCGGTCCGGCGGATCGCCTCGCCCACATTCTCCGCGTCCAGCCCGCCCGAAAGGGCCCAGCGTAGCGGATGGCGCACGCCGTCCAGCAGGCTCCAGTCGAAGCGCAAGCCCATGCCACCCGGCAACGAAGCGTCATCCGGCGTCTTGGCGTCATACAGGATGCGGCTGGCCGCCCCGGCATAATCGCGGACCTTGTCGACATCGGCGCGCGTCTTGATCGCAACGGCGGCCCAGACCTCACGGTCGAAGCGCGTACGGATCGCCGCGACGCGGGCAGGTGCAGTGCGGTGGAGCTGGATCGCATCGAGCTGTCCGGCGCGTATCGCGGCCTCGAGCAGCTGATCGTCGGGATCGACGAAGACGCCAACCCGCTGGACATGCTCGGGCACGCGCCCCGCCAGCCCCGCCGCCACGTCGAAGGTCAGATGGCGTGGGGAGGCGGGAAAGAACACGAAGCCCACATGGCTCGCCCCACCGCCCAGCGCAGCATCGAGCGTGGCGGGGGTCGTCAATCCGCAGATCTTGGCCGTGGCGGGCATGGTCTTGTCCGATATGCGAGAGGGGGCGACGATAGTCCGGGGGTCAGAGTGTGGCGGCGATCGCGCGGGCCGCCGCGTCCGGGTCATCCGCTTGCGTGATCGGACGGCCGATCACCAGGATCGACGCCCCGGCGTCCAAAGCGGCACGCGGCGTCACCACGCGCTTCTGGTCGCCGACCGGCCCATCGGCCGGACGGACGCCGGGCACCACGAGAAAGCCCTTGGGCCAGGCCCTGTGAACCAACGCGACTTCGGCCCCCGAGCAGACGATGCCGTCCACCCCCGCCTCTGCCGCCAGATCGGCCAGCCGGCGCACATGATCGGCAGGCGATCCGATCACGCCGGTCTCGCCCAGGTCATTGGCGTCGAGGCTGGTCAACATGGTCACGGCGACGACCTTGGTCCCGGTCGGCGCGGCAGCCTTGGCGTCCTCCAGCATCGCGCGACCGCCGCTTGCATGAACGGTCAGGATGGCGGGGGCGAGCGGACCGAGCGCCTGTACCGCCTTGGCAACGGTGTTGGGAATGTCGTGCAGCTTCAGGTCGAGGAAGATCGGCAGGCCGATATGCGCGATCTCGCGGAAGCCGGCGGCGCCGTTCGCGCAGAAGAATTCCAGGCCCAGCTTGAGGCCGCCGACATGATGCCGGACGCGCTGCGCCATCGCGTGGGCGCGCTGCAGATCGGGCGTGTCGATGGCGACGTAGATGCGGTTGCTCATGAAATCAGACCGTCTTGGAAGGAAGGATGGGGGTAGCGTCGGGCACCGCGGGTGCCGCTGGCGTCGCAGGATGGGCGTGCTCGGTGATGGCGGTGGCCAGCGCGCTTTCGACCGCCGTCAGGTGCTGGCGCAAACGCCACCGCGCGGCATGCTGCCAGATCAGTGTCGGCACCAATCCCAGCAGGAAGGTCAGGAACAGCAGCAGCGGCAGGTTCACATCCGCGATCAGCCCGCCGACCAGCCGGATCTGCACGGTCGTCCAGTTCCCCATAGTGAAGGCCGCCACCAGAAAGGCGAGCAGACACCAGAATAGCATTTTCAGGAACTGCATATGCTTTCTCCGCCCGATCCCCGGTCCGCCGCCACTATGGCATGTCGGACATTGCGTTGGCGAGGCGGTCTAGCCGCGTTGGTCGGGCCTGACCAGCCTTCAGCCAATCTCCTGGCGGAGCGAGGCGATCAACGGGGCGATGGCTTGCAGCCGATCCGTCTCTTCGTCGAGAATGGCGTGAAAGGCCCTGCGCTTGAACGCTGCGACCCGTCCTGGTTTCATGCGGATCGTGGCGGGCAGGGTCGACACCGCAATGTCGATCATCCGCTCGGCACCGTGCAGCCTCCCCCAGAGATAGTCGTTCTCGCGGTAGCTCCGGCTGAAAAAGGCACCGAAGGTGAGGAACTGGATACCCTTCAGTGTGGCATCCGGCCCGCCCGAGCGGATCGCAGTGGCGTCATCGGGCGCGATCCGGTCGACCTTGATCGGATCGAATTCATCCAACCCTTCGCCCTGTAGCAGCGGCAGGGTCGCGACGTCGAAATAGGGGAAGCCGAGATAGGTCATCAGCATGGTGCGCCGGGCGACACGCGGCAACTCGGCCAGCGCGGCCGCCAGCCGGGCGTCGGTTTCGCCGTCGAGCCGCTCCAGGTCGAGCCGCGCCTGAAGCTGGTCGAGCACCGCGCCGGCATCGTTGCGCAACAGGCGGATGTCATGCGCCATGGCGGCGTGCCACGCCCCTTGCTGTCGTTCCAGATATGTCGCGAGGGAGTCGTAGACGACCTCCCGGATCGGGGCCAGTTCCGCCTCGCTATGGTCGCCCTCCAGTTCGGCGAGACGACGGGCGAGCAGGCGCAGGCGGCGGATGCGGAAGCCGAGATCAAAGGCACGCAGGAAGGTCCGGGCACCGGCGCTGGGGCCGCCCGTGAAGCTGATCGCCTCGCCATCGGCGCTACGCTGCGCGATGGTCCGCTCGATCGTCGCGCGCAGGCGTGTGCGATGCGGCTGTTCGCCGTCCCCGGTGGCATCGACACACAGCGCGACCATCGCGTCGATCACGTTGGCGATCTTCAGATGGCCATAGGCGGCATAGCTGAACCCAGCCTTGGCAGCGGCGGCGGCGTGCGCTCGCACCCGCCAGGACGAGAGCCGCGTGGCGGTGGGGCGATCGAGGAAGAAGGTGCGGCCGAACAGTTGTTCGATCTCATGTTCAACGTCCTCGCGGATCGCCGCGACGATCGCCTGCATCCGGTCGATCCGCCCCGAGCGGGCCGCAATCGCTTCCAGATTGTCGCGGATCGGCTGTTGCCGGGGCAATTCGCTGATCGCGCCGATGATTGTCTGGAAGAATCCCGGATGTCCACCGCCGCCGGGGAGCCGGAAGTGCATTCCCGGAAACGGATCGATGTACACGAACCGCCGGTCCACCTGCCGCCGGGCCGGGCGTCGCCCCAGCGCTTCGATCGCGGGGCCAAAGGGCGCGTTGACCAGCACCGATCCGTCGATCAGCACCGCTTTATCGGCGGCCCCCGCTGCATAATGCCGCGGCAGGACACGCCGCAGGAACGCGTCCCGGCTGCCCCATTCCTGCCCACGGCTTGCCAGGACGCGGTCGAGTTCGGCGACGGTGAAGGGGGGAAAAGCACCCGGAAAGCTTGAGGTTGCGCGTGCGGCGAAGACTAGCTCCGGGATCGCCGCCAGCGTCCCGTCGCCATCATCGCTGAAGTCCACCACCATGCGGTGTTCCGTTTCGACCACTTCGCTCGGCGAATGGAGCCGCAGGCGCTGGGGCTGGCCGGTGAAATCGGTGACGGTGACGAACAGGTCGAGCGGCTGGCCGGGAGGCAATAGGCGAGGCCCGCGCGGAGCGGCCGCCATCCGATCGAACGCCTCGAGCAGCTTGGTCGTGAAATCATCGGCGTCGAAGGGTGGCTCAAACCATCGGGATCGGACCAGATGGCTGATCTTGCCGCGCACTTCCTCGCGCGTGTCCTCGTCCAGCGCGGCGACATTCTCCCCGCTCCGTCCCGCGGCCATCCAGGCGATCGGCAACGCCCAGACCTTGGAGAGGCGGGAGGTGGGCGCCGCATCGGGTGCGATCAGCGATTCGATATCGGCTTCGTCCAGCCACAAATCGGTCAGCGGATCGAGCGATTGGCCGGTCGACAGCGCCTGCGCCAGGAAGATGCCGTTGATCCCGCCCGCGCTGGCCCCTGCGATGATGTCCGTCAGCACCCGGACACGAACGCCGCCACGCGTCGCCATCTCATCCAGCAGGTCGTGATAGACGGCATCGACCGCCGAAGCGGGTGGCGTACCCTCATGCGAGGCGCGGCTGGCGCGGACGATGCGCCAGATCTCCTTGGTGATCCCGTGCATGTAGACGGCCAGGCTGATGCCGCCATAACAGACCAGCGCGATCCGCAACTCCTTCTCGCGCATCACCGATTTCCGATCGTTGCCCAGATGGGCAGATGGTCCGACGCCTTGCGCGACTCGGCGGTTGCATGGACACCGCACGCCCCGATTTTCAGCTCTGGCGAGACCATGATCCGGTCCAGCCGCCCCATCGGCCGTCTGGCGTGGAAGGACGGCCCGGTATCGGCGATGGTGTAATCGCCGGAAAAGTCGCGCAGGCAGCCGGCGGCGCGGGTCCATTCGTTGAGGTCGCCCATCAGCACCGTCGGATGGCGGTGGGTACAACTGGCCAGGTGCGCCAGGATGGTCGCGGCCTGCCGCCGCCGCCACAGGCCGGACAGGTCGAGATGCATCCCGACGACGCGAATGACGCCCGCCGAGGTGCGCAGATCGGCCATCACCGCGCCGCGTGGCTCCAACGAGGGGAGGTGGATCGCCTCGAAATCCAGCACATCGATCGTCTTGCGCACCAGCAGCGTGTTGCCGTGCCAACCGAGCGATCGCGCCTTCATGCCGTACACGATCGGCTTCCATTCGCTGTGCTCGTCCAGCATATGGAGCGGGATCACCCCCTCTCGCTCGCCGAACCGGCGATCGGCTTCCTGGAGCGCAACGATATCGGCGTCGACCTCGCGCAGGACATCGAGAATCCGGTCCGGGTTACGGCGTCGGTCGGCGCCGATGCCCTTGCGGATGTTGTAGCTCGCGACCTTGATCATTTCGCGACTGTAACGCCGCGCGACGCGATTGGTGCCGAAAAGCATATCGAAGGGGTGGTGCCGGTTGAGGGGCTCGAACCCCCGACCCCCTGATTACAAATCAGGTGCACTACCAACTGTGCTAAACCGGCATTCGCGCTTTCCATGCGTCAAGATACGCCGAAGGTCCAGCCCTCCGTCGCCGCAATGTGTGGCGTCATGCCGGCTGGCCGCCACAGATCCGCGCGCGTTGCCGCGTTGCGCAGCCACGCCGCCGCCAGGATCGCATCGGTGCTGTGATCGTCATAGACGGGCAGGGGGACATGACACCGGCTGCCGAGCCGGGCCAGCGCATCGTCGAGCGTCGCCGCGTCCCGGATCTTGCTACGCCCTGCGGGCCGGCCGCCGTCCCGCGCGGCGATCGCGGTGTAGATTTCCACCACGACAGCACCCTGGGACCGCACCGGGTCGAACGGCCAGATCATCATACGGCCATCGAGCCGATGCAGCAGCCGCATCCCGGCAAAGCTCGCCTTCGCCACCTGCGCCGCGCCGATGGCATCATAAATGGTCGAAGGCTTGCGCGCGCCATCACGCGAGACCTCGCACCGTCGCCAATGCAGGAAGTCGGCCTTCCGTCCGTCCACGGCACCAAGGTAGAAATGGCGCCCGCGTCGCGCCTCCAGAAAGCTGCGCGCGCCCAGATCGGGATCGTCGCATGCCTGCTCGACATAGCGCCACAGCGCCTGTGCGCTGGGGGTATCCGGCTCGCCGGGCAAATGCGCGCCGCGTTCGACAAAGGGTGCCGAGAAGCTGAAGTCGAAGCCGATCAGCAGAGCCTCTGCCGCATGGTCGAGCAGCCAGTCGAGCACGGCCTGGCGCGACCAAGCCCGTCCGGGCGGCGCGACGATCCCCGGCGCGGCGTCGCCCCGATCGCAGCGCGCCATCCGAATACCCTTATGGGCCACGCCATGTGCCCCCGACCAGTCGATCGCGACGAACCCGGTGAAGCGATCAGCCGCGACCGTCATCCCGGCCCGCCTGCAACACCTGCCGCCGTTCGTCCCACCACGCCATGCGCTCGGCGATGCGCTTTTCCAGGCCGCGTCCGGACGGATCATAGAAACGCTGCGGCGGCAGTTCGTCCGGCCAGTAATTGGCGCCCGAAAAGCCGCCATCGCTATCATGATCATATTGATAGTCCGCGCCATAGCCGATCTGCTTCATCAGCTTGGTCGGCGCGTTCAGGATATTGGCGGGTGGCATCAGCGACCCGGTCTCCTTGGCCATCCGCCAGGCCTGTTTCTGGGCCAAATAGGCGGCGTTGGATTTGGGGGCCGTCGCGCAGTAGAGACAGGCCTGCACGATCGCCAATTCGCCCTCGGGTGAGCCGAGGAACTCATAGGCATCCTTGGCGGCCAGACACTGGCTGAGCGCCTGCGGATCGGCAAGCCCGATATCCTCGATCGCGGCACGGGTCAGCCGCCGCAGGACGTAAAGCGGCTCCTCGCCCGCCGTCAGCATCCGCGCAAGATAGTAGAGGGCGGCCTGCGGGTCGGATCCGCGAATGGATTTATGCAGCGCGGAGATGAGGTTGTAATGCCCCTCGCGATCCTTGTCATAGACCGCGACGCGCCGCTGGAGAAACGAGGACAGACCGGCCGCGTCGAGGGGTTCGGGCAGTTCGACGGAGAACAACGTTTCGGCCTGATTGAGCAGGAACCGGCCGTCTCCATCGGCGCTGGCGAGCAGGGCTTCTCGCGCCGCCGGTTGCAGGGGAAGGGGACGGTCCATCTCCACCTCCGCACGCTGGAGCAATTGCTCCAGCGCCGTCTGGCCCAGCCGATGCAGGATCAGCACCTGTGCCCGGCTGAGCAACGCCGCGTTCAATTCGAAAGACGGGTTCTCGGTCGTCGCGCCGACCAAGGTGACGGTGCCATCCTCGACAAAGGGCAGGAATCCGTCCTGCTGCGCGCGGTTGAAACGATGGATCTCGTCCACGAACAACAGGGTGCGCTGCCCCAGCCGCCCATGATCGCGCGCCTCGGCAAAGACCTTCTTCAGATCGGCGACGCCCGAGAATACGGCGGACACGGCGGCGAAGCGCAGCCCGACGGCGGCGGCCAGCAATCGGGCAATCGTCGTCTTGCCCGTTCCCGGAGGCCCCCACAGGATCATCGAGGACAGCCGCCCCGCCGCGACCATGCGTCCGATTGCGCCTTCCGGACCCGTCAGATGATCCTGCCCCACGACATCGGCCAACTGCTCGGGCCGAAGGCGATCCGCCAAGGGGGCATCGATCGGCGTGGAGGGGGCGGGAGCGGGGTCCATTCCCGCAAACAGGTCGGCCATGCCCGACATGTAGGGGGTCGAGCGCCGATCGTCATCCCGACTCTTAAGATCTATCGTGAGCTATCTTGACTCCCAGGCCCTGCGATATATCTTGACCATATCGATCAGGAGATAGTGATGCGACATCATCAAAGTCATGCGCACGGGCACGGCTTTTACGCCATGCGCCGCCATTTCGCCGCGGCAGCCCACGAAGGATGGTTCCAGGGCCCGCGCGGTGGACGTCACGGGCCCTTTGGCGGCAACTGGTTTGGCGCAGGCGAGCGACCCGGCGGCGGGCGGCGGGGGCGGATGTTCGACGGCAGCGAGCTTCGTCTCGTTCTGCTGAAGCTGATCGCCGACGAACCCCGTCATGGCTATGACTTGATCCGCGCGATCGAAACACTGACTGGGGGTGCCTATGTGCCCAGCCCCGGCGTCATCTATCCGACGATCACGCTGCTCGACGAAATGGGCTTCATTGAGGAACAGCAATCGGACGGCGCGAAGAAGCGTTTCGCCGTGACCGAGACGGGCCGAAGCCATCTTGCGGACAAGGCGGAGCAGGTCGAAGCGCTCATGGCCCGGCTCCGGGCGCTCGGCGAGCATCGCGAACGCGTCGACTCCGCCCCGATCCGACGGGCGATGGGCAGTTTGCGGGTCGCGCTGGGCGAACGCCTCGGGCGGGACGATGTGTCGCAGGATGCGTTGTACCAGATTGCCGGTTGGATCGACGAACTGGCCCAGAAAGTGGAGCGTTTGAAATGAGTATGTCCAGAACTCGGGTCGCGACTCCTTCGGCCAGTCGCTATCTGCAACAGTTGGCCAAGCACTGGAGCCACAAGATGGAGGTGGCCTTCACCCCCGAGGACGCGACGATCACCTTCCCCGACGGCTCCCGGCTGGAGATGCAGGCGGACAATACGGCTTTGCACCTCCTCCTGACCGTTCCCGACGATAGCGACGCAGCCAGGATGCAGGACATCGTGGCGCGGCATATTGATCGCTACGCCTTTCGCGAGGCGCCGCTGACCTTCGACTGGCAGACGCCGGGCGGATCAGCCGTGATCGGCGCGTAACAGGCGATAGCTTTCCAGCACCGCCTCGTTCACCTTGTCCCATCGATAATCGGCGACGCGGGTCCGTCCCGCTTCGCTGAACCTGCGGCGCAGATCGGCGTCGGTGGCGATCCGCGCGATCGCCTCGGCATAGCCGGCGATATCGCGTGGCTCGACCAGATAGCCGGTCTCGCCATCGACCACCAGGTCCATCGCCCCCGTCGCGTTGGCGGCCACGACGGGGACGCCGGCGGCCATCGCCTCGGTGGTGACGTTGCCAAACGTCTCCGTGACGCTGGGGTTGAAGAAAACATCCATAGAGGCGACCGCGCGGCCCAGATCATTGCCGGTCTGATAGCCCGCGAACACCGCGCCCGGCGTCACCCGCTCGAACCAGTCTTGCGCGGGGCCCTTGCCGATCACCAACACCCGGTGCGCGACGCCACGGCGGCGCAATTCGGCCAGAACCTCGGCAAAGACATCGAGGCCCTTTTCCTTCACGAGCCGGCCGAGGAAGCCGACCGCCACCTCGTGATCGCCGATGCCCAATGACCGCCGCCATTCCAGGCTCCGGCGAGAGGGCTGGAAGCGATCATGATCGATGCCGCGCGACCAGATGTCCATCGGCGGCGTCACTCCCCAGCCACGCAACAGCGCGATCATGCTGGGACTGGGCGCGACGATGCGATCGAACTTGTTGTAGAAGCGGGTCAGCAGCTTGATGATCGCAGGCTCGACAAAGCCCAGGCCATAATAGCGCGGATAGGTCTCGAACCGGGTATGGACCGAGGCGAGCGAGGCAATGCCGTGCTCGCGCGCCCAGCGCACCGCCGCATGGCCGAGAAATTCCGGGGCGGAGACGTGCACGATATTGGGGGCGAACGCCTCCAGATCGCGCCGGACCTTGGCAGGTAGGCCACGCCCCAGCTTATAGTCGGAACGAAAGGGCAGCGGAATGGCGGGAACATCGACCAGATCGCCGACGGGTGGGAAGGCGGGGGTCGAGGAAGTCGGCGAATAGACGCGCACCGCCACGCCCCGGTCGAGCAGATGACCGACAAGCAGATTGAGCGTCTGGTTCGCGCCGTCGCGCGTGTAATTATAGTTGCCGCTGAACAGGGCAACGCGAAACTGGTCTGGGGTCATGGAAGCCGCCCCATAGCCGGGTCCGATGCCGCTGACCACCATTCGCGAACGACGAGACGATGTTCCATTTTCGTTCCTATGGCGCTAGAAGCGCGTCATGGCCAAGATCCAAAAGCGTTTCGTCTGCCAATCCTGCGGCTCGGTCTCGTCGCGCTGGCAGGGGCAATGCCCCGATTGTTCGGAATGGAACACCATCCTGGAGGAAGCGCCGTCCCAGGCCACGCCCTTCTCCGCCAAGCATAATCTTCAGGGCGGCGGACGCGCGATCCAGCTGGTCGGGCTTGATGCCGACATCGCGCTGCCCGAACGGATGCAGACGGGGATCGCCGAACTGGACCGCGCGCTGGGCGGTGGGTTCGTCGAGGGTTCGGCGACGCTGATCGGCGGCGATCCCGGCATCGGCAAGTCGACGCTGTTGCTCCAGGCGGCGGCGCGACTGGCGATGGCGGGGCGGTCGGTCGCCTATGTCTCGGGCGAAGAAGCGGCGGACCAGGTCCGGCTACGAGCCCGGCGGCTGGGGCTGGGCCAGGCGCCGGTGAGACTGGCGGCGGCGACGTCGGTCCGCGACATCCTGACGACGCTGTCGATCGGGACCCCGCCGGCGCTGCTGGTGATCGATTCGATCCAGACCATGCATTCCGACCTGATCGAGGGCGCGCCGGGCACGGTCAGCCAGGTGCGCGCATCGGGGCAGGAACTGATCCGCTTCGCCAAGGAGCGTGGCACCGCGCTGGTCTTGGTCGGCCATGTCACCAAGGACGGCTCGATCGCTGGCCCACGCGTGCTGGAGCATATGGTCGACACCGTGTTGGCGTTCGAGGGGGAGCGCAGCCACCAATATCGTATCCTGCGCGCGATCAAGAACCGCTTTGGCGGAACGGACGAGATCGGCGTGTTCGCGATGCAGACCGAAGGGCTGACCGAGGTCGGCAATCCCTCTTCGCTGTTCCTGACCAATCGCGAAGAGGGGATGACCGGCGCGACGGTGTTCCCGGCGCTGGAGGGCACGCGGCCGGTGCTGGTGGAAATCCAGGCGCTGACGGTCCGGCTGGCATCGGGGGCCACGCCCCGGCGTGCGGTCGTCGGTTGGGATACCGGGCGCTTGGCGATGATCCTGGCGGTGCTGGAGGCGCGGTGCGGGCTGAGCTTTTCGTCGGCCGAAGTCTATCTGAACATCGCTGGCGGCTACCGGGTACAGGACCCGGCCGCCGATCTGGCCGTGGCGGCCGCACTGGTCTCAGCCCTGTCCGAGCGCCCGGTGCCCGCCGAAGCGATCGTATTTGGCGAAATCGCCTTGTCGGGTGAAATCCGCACCGTGGCACATGGTCCCTTGCGGCTGAAGGAGGCGGCCAAGCTGGGGTTTGAGAAGGCGATCGTGCCACGCGCTATGGCCGGAGATGACGGTGGCATGGGCATGACCGGCTTCCGCACGCTGGCCGAGTTCGTTGACCATATGCTGGGGCGCGGGTAGCGACGGACTATCGCCGCCCATGCCGGGCGGAAAGATTGGACACAGGCGTTGACGGCCCTTGATATCCTCGTCCTGATCGCGGTCTTCGGCGCGGCGATTCAGGGTTTCCTTCGCGGTTTCGTGACCGAGGTGCTGGCGCTGTTCGCCTGGGTGGCGATCGTGGCGGCGCTCAAGCTGTTCCATATTCCGCTGGCCCAGGGTTTGATGGGCGTGGTCGGCACTGTTTCGGGCGCCGCCGTGCTGGCCTTCGCGCTGATCGTCGGCGTCACCTATTTTGGCGGCAGGATGGTTGCGCGCGCCATTGGTTCGCGGACCCGGACGTCGGTTCTGGGACCGATCGACCGGGCGCTGGGTTTTGGCTTTGGCGCGCTGAAGGGGCTGATCCTCGCGAGCCTCGTCTTCCTCGTGGTCGCGCTGATGGTCGATACCGTCGGCGGCGGACCGGCGCGCCGTCCCGAATGGATGGTCAAGAGCCGCACGTACAGGCTGCTGAACGCGACCAGCGCGGGAATCGCCGATTTCGTCGATCGCCGCCGCCGCGGCCTGCCCGTATTCGGCGCACCGACCGCGCCCGCCCTATCCCACAGCGAGACCACGCCATGACCGCGCCGCTCTACAATGCCGAGATATTGCGCCTGACCACGGCCATCCCGCACGACCAGCGTCTGGTCGAGCCGATGGCGAGCGTCGAGAAGCGGTCCCCCATTTGCGGCAGCCGGGTGGTCGTGGACGTCAATCTGGACGAAATTGGGCGGGTGGTCGAAATCGGAATGCTGGTTCGCGCCTGCGCGCTGGGCCAGGCCTCGGCGGCGCTGCTGGCGCAGCACATCATCGGGCGGACGCCGGATGAACTGGCGGACGCGCGTGACGGGTTGGCCGACTGGCTGGCGGGCGGGGAGGGGGCTGGGCCCGACTGGCCGGGCCTTGCGGTCTTCACCCCGGCCTTACCCTATAGCGCGCGTCACCCCTCGATCCGGCTCGCCTTTGAGGCGGCGGCGCAGGCCGCCGTTGAAGCACGCGCCGGGATGGCCGTCTGATGCATGGCGAAGCCTCATTGCTGCGCGACGGCGCGATCCTGTTCGGTGTCGGGCTTGCCTTCGTCCTGATCTTCCGGCGATTGGGATTGGGCGCGACGCTGGGCTATCTGATCGCGGGGGCGGTCGTCGGGCCGCATGTGCTGGGCCTCGTCGGCGATGCCGAAGCCAAGTTGGGCATCGCCGAGATCGGGATTACGTTTCTGTTGTTCATCGTCGGGCTGGAGCTGAATCCGGCCCGGCTCTGGCGGATGAAGCATGAGATTTTCGGGCTGGGATTGATCCAGGTCGTGGCCTGCGGGCTGGCGATTTCGGGCATCGTCTTCCTCGCCCATTTCTCGCTCGAAGCCGCGCTTGCGCTGGGGCTGCCGCTCGCGCTTTCCTCCACCGCGCAGGTATTGCCGATGCTTCAGTCGTCAGGCCGTCTGCGCACGCCCTTTGGCGAACGCGCCTTTTCGATCCTGTTGTTCCAGGACCTGTCGATCGTGCCGCTCATCACGATCGTTGCCGCCATGTCGCGCAACCCGGCGGATCATGCCGGACCGCCGGGTTGGATCATGGCGCTGGAGACGGTGGGCGCGATCGTCGGGCTGATCCTGGCGGGGCGATTCCTGCTCCGTCCGCTGTTCCGCCTGATCGGCAATATGGGCGAACGTGAGATGTTCGTCTTTGCCGGGCTGTTCACTGTCGTCGCCAGTGCGGCGGTGATGGAATTGCTCGGCCTGTCGACCGCGCTCGGCGCGTTCATCGCGGGCGTGATGCTGGCCGACAGCCCCTATCGCCATGAACTGGAAGCCGATGTCGAACCCTTTCGTTCGATCCTGCTCGGCCTGTTCTTCCTGGCGGTCGGGATGATGCTCGACCTGCCAGCCATTGCCGAAAGGCCGCTTTTCGTCGCGATCATGGCGCTGGCGTTGATCGCGACCAAGACGGGCGTGGTCGCGTTGATCGGGCTGGCCTTCCGGATGAAATGGCGCGCCGCGCTCGCTTTGGGGCTGCTGATGAGCCAGGGCGGCGAATTCGGTTTCGTATTGTTCGCCCAGGCGCAGCGCGGCTATCTGATCGCGCCCGAGGCGGCGAGCCTGTTCGGGGCGATCATCACCCTGTCGATGGCGACCACGCCGTTCCTGATGCGCCTGACCCGCGGCATTCGCGAAGAGCCGGTCATTACCCGTGGCGGCGAACGGGAAGGGCCGATGACCGATGGTGCCAATGCCCTTATCGTCGGCTATGGCCGATTCGGCCAGACGGTGGCCCAGATGCTGATCGCAAGCGATGTCCCGGTCACGCTGATCGATCGTGATATCGGGATGATCGACATTGCCGCAGAGTTCGGCGCCAAAGTCTATTATGGCGACGGCACCCGGCTCGATCTGCTGAGGCAGGCCGGTGCAGCGGAGGCGGAATTGATCCTATTCTGCCTGGACGACGACCAGATCACGCTGGAGTTCCTGGAAAGCGTCCATGCGGCCTTCCCGAACGCGACAATCCTGGTTCGCGCCTATGACCGGCGCGCGCTGCTCCGCATCAAGGCCGGGCCCGCGGCCCATATCGTGCGCGAAGTCCTGGAATCGGCGATCAAGATGGCGCGGCTGGCCATGGGCAGTCTCAAGATTGACCATGCCGAAATCGATCGCGTGGAATGCATGTACCGCGCCCGCGACAAGGAAAGACTGGCCGCGCAGCTCGAGAGTGGCAATCTGCATGCCGCGCTCGACCGGGTCATTACCCAGGACGAACGAAGGGGCTGACGATGGGATTATTGGCTATGCTCGCGGCGCTTTCCGCCGCCATCGCGATCGCCGCAGGGGCGTTCGGTGCCCATCGGGCGGAAGGGGCGGCCGTCGAATGGCTGCGCACCGGCGGTCATTACCAACTGATCCATGCGGTGGCGGCGCTCGTCGCGCTCCGTTGGGAGATGCGAGGGGTCGCCTGGGCCTTCGTGATCGGCGCTGGGCTTTTCGCGGGCACGCTCTACGCCATGGCCTTTGGCGCACCGCGCTGGCTGGGTGCGATCACGCCGATCGGCGGTACGATCCTGATCATCGGCTGGTTGTGGTTCGCCTGGAAATTGCGCGGCTGAACGGCCGGGCTTCACCTGCGCGGAGTGATGTTCTAGGGGTCGGCCATGGCCGATCCTTTCTACATCACCACCGCAATCCACTATCCCAATGGCCGCCCGCATATCGGCCACGCCTATGAGATGGTCGCCGCCGACGTCATCGCGCGGTTTCAGCGCCAGGCGGGGCGCGACGTCTTGTTTCAGACCGGTACCGACGAACATGGCCTGAAAATGGCGCAGGCGGCGCGCGCGCGCGGTGTTTCGACACGCACATTCGCCGATGAAATGTCCAGCCATTTCCACGTGATGGCAAATAGTCTTGACATATCCTATGATCGGTTTATCCGGACGGTCGATGTGGATCATTATGCTGCCAGCCAGGCGATCTGGCAGGCGATGCGTGACAATGACGATCTGTATCTCGATCGCTACGAAGGCTGGTACTCGGTCCGGGACGAAGCCTTTTACGACGAGAGCGAGTTGACCGTCGCGGAAGACGGCACGAAACTGTCGCCACAGGGCACGCCCGTGGAATGGACCGCGGAGGAAACCTGGTTCTTCCGCCTGTCGAAATATCAGCAGCCGTTGCTTGACCTGTATCGCGACAATCCCGATTTCATTCGCCCGGAAAGCCGCCGCAACGAGGTGATGCGCTTTGTCGAGGGCGGCCTGTCCGACCTGTCGGTCTCGCGCACCAGCTTCGATTGGGGCGTGCCGGTGCCCGACAGTCCCGGGCATGTCATGTATGTCTGGGTCGATGCGCTGACCAACTATCTGACCGGCACCGGCTATCCCGATCCGTCGAGCGATCTGGCGCGTTTCTGGCCCGCCAATCTGCACCTGATCGGCAAGGACATCATCCGCTTCCATACCGTTTATTGGCCAGCCTTCCTGATGTCGGCCAAGCTGCCCTTGCCGCAATCGGTATTCGGCCATGGTTTCCTGCTGCATCGCGGGGAGAAGATGTCCAAGTCGCTGGGCAATGTCGTCGATCCGATGGGCCTGATCGCGGCTTTTGGCGTCGATGCCCTGCGCTATTTCTTCCTGCGTGAGGTGAGCTTCGGCCAGGACGGTTCCTATTCGGCCGAGGCGATCGTGACCCGCGTGAATGCGGAACTCGCCAACAGCTTTGGCAATCTCGCACAGCGGACCTTGTCGTTCATCGCCAAGAATCTCGACGGTGCGTTGCCGGAAGACGGGCGGACCGACCCGGCCGACGCGGCTCTGATCGAGGAAGTGGTGGTGGCCTGTGCCGGGCTGAAGGCCGGCTTCGAAGACCTGCTGCTCAGCCAGGGGATCGAGGCTTGGATGCGCGGTGTCTATGCCTGCAACCAGTATATTGACATTCAGGCACCCTGGTCGTTGCGCAAGACCGATGCGGAACGAATGCATGCCGTGCTGGGAACACTGGTTCGTGCGATCCGGATGCTCGCCATCGCCATCCTGCCGGTGATTCCGCGCGGTGCGGCGCAAGTGCTGGATACGCTGGGGGCCGAGGAGCGCGATCACCAGGCGATCGACGACGATGGCTGGTACGCCCGTCGGCGAGCGGATGGTGCGCCACTGGCGCCCCCCGTCCCGGCCTTTCCCCGCCTGGAAATGCCTGTCGAGGATCAGGAATGATGCTCGCCGACAGCCATTGCCACCTGAACTATAAGGGGCTTGCCGAGGATCAGCCCGCCATTCTGGCGCGGGCACGGGAGCGTGGCGTGACCGCCATGCTCAACATCTCGACCCGTGAGAATGAGTGGGATGCCGTCATCGCCACGGCCGAGCGGGAAGCGGATGTCTGGGCGACGATCGGTATTCATCCGAATGAGGCGGACGCCCATCCGCATATTGACACCGCCAAGCTGGTCGAGCGTGCGGCGCATCCCCGCGTGGTCGGTATCGGCGAAAGTGGGCTCGACTATTATTACGGGCTCAGCGACCGTGATCGCCAGCAAACCAGCTTTCGAGCGCATATCGCCGCATGCCGGGAGACCCGGCTGCCCTTGGTCGTGCATACCCGCGATGCCGAGGCGGATACCGCGGCGATCCTGGCCGAGGAGATGGGGAAGGGGGCCTATCCCGGTGTGATCCACTGCTTCACCGCCAGTGAAGACTTTGCCGACAAGGCATTGGAATTAGGGTTTTATATATCCATTTCGGGTATCGTCACGTTCAAGAACGCGCAGGATCTGCAGGCCACGGCGCGGCGCTTGCCGCTTGACCGTCTGCTGGTCGAAACCGACGCGCCGTTCCTGGCACCGGTGCCCCACCGCGGAAAACGGGGGGAGCCGTCCTTCGTCGCCGATACCGCGAGATTCCTGGCCGAACTGCGCGGTGAGACGGTCGAGCAATTGACCAATGCGACGGCCGAGAACTTCCATCGCCTTTTCGCGAAGACGCGCGCGTGAAGATCCATATCCTCGGTTGCGGCACGTCATCGGGTGTGCCGCGGATCGGGGCGGACTGGGGCGCATGCGATCCGAAAGAGCCGCGCAATCGCCGACGGCGCACGGCGGCCTTGGTCGAACATGGCGCGACCCGCATTCTGATCGATACCGGGCCCGACATGTGCGAACAGTTGCTATCGGCGGATGTCGGCACGGTTGATGCGGTCATCTGGACCCACGACCATGCCGATCACTGTCACGGCATCGACGACCTACGACAAATCTATCACGCGCTGGGCCGGCCGGTGACGGGCTACGCCCGGGCGGCGACGATGGAAGCGCTTGAGAAACGCTTCGGCTATGTGTTCCAGGGGAAGATCGGCTATCCACCCACCGCGACCATCGCGCCGCTCGAAGATGGCCTGGTCATCGGCGACATCCGCGTTCGCGTCGTCGACCAGCCCCATGGTCATATCCAATCCGCCGGATTGCGCTTCGAGTGCGATGGGCGCAGCATCGGCTATGCCACGGATTTTCATGCCATGACGCCAGACATGGAGGCGCTCTACAGCGACCTCGATCTCTGGGTGGTCGACGCGCTTCGGCGCAAACCGCATCCCGCGCATGCCGACCTGCCGAGTGTCCTGGGTTGGATCAGCCAGCTCAGGCCGCGACGAAGCGTCCTGATCCATATGGATCAGTCCATGGACTATCGGACGTTGCGTCGCGAACTGCCGGGGGACGTGGAACCCGCCTATGATGGCATGGACATTACGGTGTGACGACCGATCAGGCGATGGATGTCGTCTATTACGGGCTGGTCCTGTTGCTGCCGCTCAGCGCACTTGCCGCGCGGCGCATTCCGATGAAGCAGACCTTGATAATCGCATCGATCTGGGTTGCGATTTTCGCCGGTGGATATCTTTTCGTGGCGCAGCGCGACCGGTTAATGCGCTTGATGCCCGGTTCGACATCGACGGTCGGCACCGCGCGGATCATGATCGGGGCGGACGGCCATTACCGGGCGTCCGTACGGCTCAATGGCGTGGAGCGCCCGATGTTGATCGACAGCGGTGCGGCGACGACCGCGCTGTCGATCGCAACGGCACGCGCCGCCAGAATTCCGATCAATGACAATGGCTTTCCGCGCCTGATCGAAACCGCCAACGGCACCGTGACGGCGCAGCCTGTGACGATCGAGAGGATGGCGATTGGCGATATCGTCCTGCATGATGTCGACGCGGTCGTGTCACCATCCTTCGGCGAACAGGATGTAATCGGGATGAACGTTCTCAACCGGATGAACACATGGCGCGTCGAGGGTGGAACGCTCATTCTAGACACGCGATGACGTTCCAATGCAGCAATATTTTACATAATATATATTATCGATCTTGAGGATATCGAAGGATGGGCCGTCTTTTGACCATCATGCAACGCCTGCGCGATCCGCAGCATGGCTGTGAATGGGATGTTGCGCAGACCTTTGACAGCATTGCGCCCTATACGATCGAGGAAGCATATGAAGTCGCCGACGCCATCGCGCGCCGCGACATGGCGGAGATCAAGGACGAACTGGGCGATCTTTTGCTCCAGGTGGTCTTCCACGCCCAGATCGCCGAGGACATCGGCGCCTTTGACTTCAAGGATGTCGTGACGTCGATCAGTGACAAGATGGAACGCCGCCACCCGCATATCTTTGGCGATGCCGGTCATAGCGGCCATCACCTATGGGAGCAGATCAAAGCGGACGAGCGGCGAGCGAAGGCGGCCAACGGCGCGCTGGATGGTGTCGCACTGGGCCTGCCCGCGCTGTTGCGTGCGGAAAAGCTCCAGAAGCGCGCGGCGCGGACGGGCTTCGACTGGCCGGACGAGGAAGGTCCACGCGCCAAGATCGACGAGGAACTGCGAGAAATTGAGGACGCCGGTCCGGATACCCTGGCCGAGGAATTTGGCGATCTTCTATTCGCCGTGGTCAATTGGGCGCGCCACCGGGGCATCGATCCCGAGGCGGCATTGCGCACCGCCAATGGGAAGTTCGAACGCCGCTTCGCCGCCATGGAGGCCGAGGCGGGCGAAGCATTCGCCGCACTCGACCTCGATAGCAAGGAGGCCCTATGGCAGCGGGTCAAGCACCGCGACGGATGAAACGGTCGTGGTCATTCGGCGACAAGCGGACCTCGTAGACGGCCTCATTGTCTTCGATCGACTGATCCAGCACCTCGCCATGGGCATGGAGCCAGGCGGCTCCTGCCCCATCGGCAGGATCCAGCGCGATCCGGTAACGCCGATGGCCCGAGGTCAGGGCGGCGGCGACCTGCTCGACCAGATCGTCAATCCCCTCACCCGTCATCGCCGACAGCGCGACGATGTTGGGTCGTCGTTCCGCCTCAATCAGCACATCTTCGCGCAAATCGCCTTCGACCAGATCGATCTTGTTCCACGCCTCGAAGCGCGGTGTCTCCGGGGCGACCCCGATCTCGGTCAGTACCGCTTCGACGTCCGCGCGCTGCGCCTCGCTGTCGGGATGCGCGATGTCGCGGACATGGATCAACAAGTCGGCCGACACCACCTCTTCCAGCGTAGCCTTGAAAGCCGCGACCAGTTGGGTTGGCAGGTCGGAGACGAATCCCACTGTGTCCGACAGGATCGCCTTGTCGATCCCCGGGAGCTGGATTTGCCGCAAGGTCGGGTCCAGCGTGGCGAAGAGAAGATCTTTCGCCATGACATCAGCACCCGTCAAGCGATTGAAAAGCGTTGATTTCCCGGCATTGGTATAGCCCACCAGGGCGATGACCGGCCAGGGCGCGCGCTGGCGCCGATCGCGGTGAAGTCCCCGCGTGCGACTGACCTGATCCAACTCCCGCCGCAACCGCGCCATGCGATCCCGGATCATCCGGCGGTCGGCTTCGATCTGAGTCTCGCCGGGACCACCCAGGAACCCGAAGCCACCACGCTGGCGTTCGAGATGGGTCCAGCTTCGGACCAATCGGCCCGCCTGATAATCGAGATGGGCGAGTTCGACCTGCAATCGCCCTTCGGCGGTAGCGGCGCGTTCGCCGAAAATCTCAAGGATCAGTCCGGTCCGGTCGATCACCTTGGCTTCCAGCGCGGTTTCGAGGTTGCGCTGCTGTACCGGGGTCAGCGCGCCGTCGAACACGACGAGTTGCGCGTCTTCCATCCGCACCTGCTGCGCAACCTGCTCGACCTGTCCACTGCCGATCAGCGTGGCCGGCTTGGGCGCGCGGACGCGCAACGCCATCCGCTCCACCACATCCAGGCCGATCGCCATGGCAAGGCCGGCGGTTTCCTCGAGCCGGGCCTCGGCGTCACGCGCCGCGTCACCCTGGTCGGGCAAGACCACGAGGGTTCGCGCACCCCGCGCGAACTCCCCGCGATCACGATCGAATCCGTTGCTCAATCCTCGGTCGATCCTGCCTGCTCCTCGGCCAGGTTCAGCGGCCGGGCGGGCTGAATGGTCGAAACGGCGTGTTTATAGACGAGCTGCGCCATGCCTTCGCGCTGGAGCAGCATGCAGAACAGGTCGAAGCCCGCAATCTGTCCCTGCAGCATCACGCCGTTGATCAGGAACATCGTCACGGGATCTTCCGATTTGCGCACCGCATTCAGGAAGATTTCCTGGAGCAGCAGCGGCTGCTTCTTCTGATGCTCGTTCATGCCTTCGACGATTGCTGCCACGTCGAGCGGGCCGGACGGCATGATGGTGGAGATGGCGTGCTTGTAGATCAGCTGGGACTGGCCGTCACGGCGCAGCAGCACGGAGAAATTGTCGAACCAGGTAACAATACCCTGAAGTTTGACGCCCTTGACGAGGAACATCGTCACCGGGGCCTTGGAACGGCGCAGGGCGTTGAGGAACAGATCCTGCAGCGAACCCGATTTATCGGCCATGGTCTAGACCTTGTTCTTGGCGGATCAGTGCCCGCGGGATGCGCCGTTTTCCGGCGTCGGAACCGCACCCGTGCGCCGGGTGCCGCGATTATCTATGGTCTCGATCGGCATTCGTCCAGAGGCGACCGCCGCTCGCTTCCATCATTCCTCCCGCGTTTCGCTGATCCCGAGCAGCTTGAGCTTCCGGTGGAGCGCGGAACGCTCCATGCCGATGAAGCTGGCGGTGCGCGAGATATTGCCGGAAAAGCGACGGATCTGAACCCGCAGATATTCGCGCTCGAAGCTTTCGCGCGCTTCCCGCAAGGGGGCGCCCATGATCGCGGTCGCGCCGCCGGCCCCCATGTCCGCCCCCTCGCCCAGCACCTCGGCGGGCAGCAGGTCCAGGTCGATCCGGCCGATCCGGTCGCCGGGGGCCAGGATGATCGTCCGCTCGACGACGTTGCGCAACTGGCGGACATTGCCCGGCCAGTCATAGGATTGCATCGCGACCATCGCATCCGGGGCGATCTCCGGCGTTCGCACACGCCGCTCGGCCGCGTAATGCGCCATGAAATGCTCGACGAGCGGAGGGATATCCTCGCGCCGGTCGGCCAGTGACGGGATGGTCACCGGCACGACGTTGAGCCGGTAATACAGGTCCTCGCGGAACCGGCCCTCCGCAATCTCCTGCGTCAGGTCGCGCGCAGTTGCGGAGACGACGCGGACATCGACCTTCACGACGCGGGTGCCACCGACGCGGGTGAAACTCTGGTCGGTCAGGACCCGCAGGATACGGGCCTGCGTCGCGATCGGCATATCGGCAATCTCGTCGAGGAACAGCGTGCCGCCATGCGCCTGTTCGAGCAGCCCGGTGCGGACGAGGTCCCCCCCCTCCTCTACCCCGAACAACTCCTCCTCGACCCGTTCGGGCGTCATGCGCGCCGCGCTGACCACCACGAAGGGGGCATCGGTGCGGTTGCTCCAGCCATGGAGCAGGCGCGCCGCGACCTCCTTGCCGACCCCGGCCGCGCCCATGATGAGAACCCGGCTTCCGGTCGCGGCCACGCGTTTCAAGGTGGCGCGAATGCCGTTGATCGCGCTGGAGGAGCCGGTCAGATCGGTTTCCCGTCCGGCACTGGCGCGAAGCGACGCATTCTCGCGCCGCAGCCGTTCGGTCTCGGTCGCGCGCGCCACCATGAGCAGCAACCGCTCGGCCTCGAAGGGCTTTTCGATAAAGTCCGCCGCCCCCTTGCGGATCGCGGCCACCGCCGTGTCGAGATTGCCATGGCCCGAAATCACCAGGACGGGGATTGAGGGATCGCGCCGCTTGATCTCGTCGAGCAATTCCAGCCCGTCGAGCTTCGATCCCTGGAGCCACACGTCGAGCAGCACGAGGGACGGCCGACGGACCGCCACCGCTTCCAGCGCGGAATCGCTGTCAGCGGCGACGCGGGCCTCATAGCCCTCATCCTCCAGCACGCCCGCGACCAGTTCGCGGATATCGAGTTCGTCGTCCACGACGAGGATGTCCAAAGCCATGATCTTTTAAGTCCGGGTACGAGTCAAAGCGGTCAATTGGCCCTCCCCGGCCAGTTCGGGTTCTGCCCCGCCCTGGTCGAGTGCGGCCAAGGCCCCCGCATCGAACATCATCGACACGATGGTGCCCTGTGGAAGATTGTCGGAAAAGCCGATGGTTCCGGCGTGCTCCTCAATGATCTTGGTGACGATGGCCAGCCCCAGGCCGGTGCCGCGCGCGCGCGTCGTCATATAGGGCTCGACGATCCGATCCCGTTCGGGCGGCAGGCCGACGCCATTGTCGTCGACCGTGATCGATACCATGTGCCCCTGCTGCCCGACACGCATCGTGATCTCGCCGCCCTTCAACCCTTCGGGGCGGGATTCAATGGCCTCTACGGCGTTCTTGACGATGTTGGTCAGCGCCTGGCTCATCTGTCGCCGGTCGCATACCATCATCGGCGCGGGATCGCCCTGCTCGATCGTAAAGCGGATATCGGGATGGCCGACCTCGTGCAGGAACATCACCTGCGCGCAGATGTCGGCAATCGCCTCTTCACGGAACACCGGCTTGGGCATACGCGCGAAGGAGGAAAACTCGTCCACCATGCGCCGCAGGTCCCCGACCTGACGCACGATCGTCTCGGTCAGACGGCCAAAGGTCTCATCCGCCGGTTCCACCACCTTGCCATAGCGGCGCTGGAGGCGCTCGGCGGCCAGCTGGATCGGCGTAAGCGGGTTCTTGATCTCATGCGCGATGCGCCGCGCAACGTCGGACCAGGCCGCGCGACGCTGATCGAGAAGTTGCTGCGTGATGTCGTCGAAGGTCAGGATCGGACCATCCGCCGTCTGTGCGATCCGCACGGCCAGCGTCCGCATGTCGCCGTGAAGCGGCAGTTGCACCGTGGCCTCGCGCCGTCCCTGGTCGAGCAGGGAGTCGAGTTCGGGGGCGACATCGGCGAGCGGACGCCCGATCAGCCGTCCCTGTTCGGTACCCAACAGCAACTCGGCCGAGTTGTTCGCGATCCGCACCGTGCGGTCTGCACCGACCGCGAGAACGCCTGCCGACACGCCCGCCATCACCGCCTCGATCAGCGCGCGGCGATTGTTCAACTGGGCATTGGCGGTCACGAGTTCGGTATTCTGCCGTTCCAACTGGCCGGTCATCTGGTTGAAGGCGTTGGCGAGCGTGCCAAGCTCGTCGCGCGTGCGCGGATCGGGAACGCGCACCGTCAGATCACCCCCGGCGATCCGCCGCGCCGCATCGACCAGTTCACCGACCGGTCGCACCAGGCGATCGGCCACCGCCAGCGCGATCCACACCGCGATGCCGACGATCAGCAGGGCGACCGAGAGCAGCGCAAGGTTGAATTTCAACTGGAGCGAGCGCGCCCGCCCCTGCAATGCGCGATAGCCGTCGACCACATCCTCCGCGGCAAAATGCTGCTGGCTGAGGAAGGCGGCATTCACACTGGTGCCGACATAGAGCATGATACCGTTGCCTTGCGGCAAGGGGGTGACGACCCAGACACGCTGCTCGTTGATCCCGACCTCGGGCCGGTTGGACGCGGTCGCCTGGCCGATCATCTCGGGCGTCACCAGCGCGCGAAACGTCTTGTCCGAAGGCTGGTTGAAGAAATCATAGAATTTGAATCCGCCCTTCTTGTCATGGGAAAAAAGAACGGCCTCCTCCAGGTCGCGGACGATCGTCTGCTGCACCAGATAGTCGTGGAAATCCCGCCGGTTTTCGCGCAGCACCGGCAGGTTGCGGCCCAGATCCTGCGACATGGCCCGGCCGCCCAGCACCCAGCGATTGATGATCTGCTGCTGCGACTCGCGGACGATGGTCATCGCATCGCCAAAGGCCTTGCGCGCGCGATCGGAAATCCAGAACTCGGCCGACGACTGGAACATCATCGACGCCGTCACGACGGTCAGCAGGATGGGCACGCTGGCCGTGAGCGAGAAGATCGCAACCAGATGAACATGCAGGCGGCCACCGCCGCCGACCACGGACTCGGCCGCGCGGCGCATCGCGACCCGGCGCCCCAACAGCATCAGCAGCAGAATGCCCGGCACCAGATTGAGCGCTAGCAACCCGGCGATCACCGGAGGGGCGATCAACCCCTTCGCGTCATGCTGTCCCGCGATGAACCAATAGGTGCCAGCCGCAATCGCGATCGCGGCGACGACCACCGCGACCTCGACCGCCACCGTCACCGCGAACCGGGATCGCAGTGGTCTGATCGCAGTGGCAGGCTGATCGATCGCCAACATCGTTGCAATCGTACAACGTGGAGCGTGTCCCGCAAGCCACAATTCGTGAAAAGCTAATGGACCGATTCCGGGCCGCCCTGGTCGCCGGGAACCGCGATCCGAAGGTCGTCCAGCCTTTTCCGCAGGGTGTTGCGGTTGATGCCCATGGCCCGCGCCGTTCGCAATTGGTTGCCGCCATGCCGGGCCAGCATCGCCTCGATCAGCGGACGCTCGACCTCGCCGATGATCCGGTCGTACAGGGTGCCATCGTCCAGCGCGGTCGGCCGCTCGATCGCCAGTCGCGCCAGGTAACCGCGTATGGCCGAGGCCAGATCGCCGTCGGTCGCGGCCCCACGTTCGCCGGCGCTGGTTGCGGGCGCTTCGCCTATCATCGCCCGAACCGCCTCGGCGTCGATCACCTCGTCGCGTGCGAGCACCGCCAGGCGACGCATGAGGTTTTCCAATTCGCGGACATTGCCCGGCCAGTGATGCCCGATCAGCACGTCCAGCGCCTGGGTGTCGATCTTGCGCCTGGGCAGGCCCTGCGCAGCGGCATTCTCCAGAAAGTGACGCGCCAGCAGCGGAATATCCTGCCGCCGTTCGCGGAGCGCGGGCAACGCGATGGGAACGACGTTCAAGCGGTAGAACAGATCTTCGCGAAACTGCCCCTGGGCCACCTGCTGGCCGAGATCGCGATTGGTCGCCGCGACGATTCGAACATCGGTGCGGATCGTCCGCGCGCCCCCAACGGTGGTGAATTCGCCCGATTGCAGGACGCGCAGCAGCCGGGTCTGCGCCTCCATCGGCATATCGCCGATCTCGTCCAGGAACAGCGTCCCTCCCGCCGCCTGCTCGAAGCGTCCGGCGTTGCGCTGCGCCGCGCCGGTAAAGGCACCGCGTTCATGGCCGAACAGTTCCGCTTCGATCAGTTCGCGCGGGATCGCCGCCATGTTGATCGCGACGAACGGCGCGTGCTGGCGACGACCCAGATCATGGATCGCCCGGGCGACCAGTTCCTTGCCCGTGCCCGACTCGCCAGAGATCAGGACGGTCAGGTCGGTCGCGACGACCCGCGCGATGACCCGATAGACGCCCTGCATCGCGGGCGACCGACCGATCAGCGGCAGCGAGCGATCATCCTCGCCCAGAATGTCGTCGACCAGAACGCCACCCCGCGCCAGTGCGCCCGCGACAGCCTGTGTCAGGGCATCCAGATCGAACGGCTTGGGCAGATATTCATACGCACCGACCTCGGCCGCGCGAACGGCCGTGGTCAGCGTGTTCTGGGCCGACAGAATGATGATGGGCAGCGCCGGGAACCGCGCCGCGACGCCGCGGATATGATCGATGCCGTCACCATCGGGCAGGATGACATCGGTGACCAGAATGTCGGGAGCACCTGCTGCCAGAACACGATCGAGCCGCGCGAGTGTCTCGACCGCCGTCACCTCATGCCCGGCGCGCCGCAAGGCCTGTCCCACCACCGTGCGGATCGCGGCATCGTCATCGACGACCAGAACATGGCTCATGCACGGGCCCTTGGCAGCAGGAGGCGCAGCACGGTCATTTCGGGATAGCCCTCCCTGGAATATTGGATGATGCCGCTCATGTCGCGGACCAGCTTGTCGACCAGCGCGAGGCCAAGTCCCTGCCCTTCTCTTCGCCCGGACACGAACGGGTCGAACAGATGGTCGACGATGTCGGATGGCGCGCCCGGACCGTTGTCGATCACGCAGATCTCGATCGGCAGCGGCAAGCGCTCGGCCTGCCCTTCTATGCTGACCGACATGCCATGCCGATAGGCGGTGGTCAGCAGGATACGCGGATTGCGCTCCTGCTGAACAGCGAGGCGCGCATTCTTCAGCAGGTTGATGATGATCTGGAGCAGCGCGTCCCGATTGATGCGTGCGGGAGGAAGCGACGGGTCGAACCGCTCTTCGATCGTGATCCCGCGCGCGAAGCCGGCCAGCGCCACGCCGCGCGCATGGGTCAGCAGCGGGTAGATATTCTCCGCCGCGAGCGGCAAGGGACGCGTGTCGCTGAAATCCTGCATCCGGTCGATCAGCGCAGCGATCCGATCCACCTCGGTCGTGATAAGCGTGGTCAGTTCGCCGCCGTTGAGCAATTGCGCCGCTCCGCGAATGCCTGACAAGGGGTTCTTGATCTCATGCGCCAGCATCGCCGCGGCGCCGATCGCCACGCGCGCGCCGGCACTGCGCTCCGGTCCATGGGCCAGGCGCCGCGAGGGCCCCGCGCTGTGCAACGTGATCGCCCGCCAGCCGGCATGATCGGGAATTTCCGCCTCGACAAAATCGACCCGGATCTTTGGACCATGCGGCGTGGTAATGACCGTATCATAGACGGCAAAGCCATGACCGTCGCGGCGATGCGGCGCGTCTGGCAGCGGCAGGATCGCCGCGAGCGGCTGCCCGAGCATCAGCCGTTCGGACAGGTTCAGCAGTTGCTCCGCCAGGCCATTGGCATGGGCGATCCGGCTGTCCGGATCGACGACGATGACCGCGACCGGCAAGGCGGCGAACAGGGCGGCGAAACCGGGTCGGCCGTGCCGCTGGGGTTCAGGCGGCGGCGGCAAGCTCGATCTGCGGCATGTAGAAATCGTGGAGCATGGTCTTGACCCGGCTCGCGCTCGGCTCCTGGTTCACCTTGTTGCGGAACTCGGCCGATCCGTGCAGCCCGCGCGTGTACCAGCCAATATGCTTGCGCGCCATGTTAACGCCGGTTTCGGTGCCATAATGGTCGAGCATATCATCATAATGTTCGGAAACAGCGCGATATTGTTCATCGAGCAAGGGATCGTCGCGACGCTCGCCGGTCGCGAACCACTGCATCACCTGTCCGAGCAGCCAGGGACGGCCATAGGCACCGCGCCCGATCATCACGCCGTCCGCGCCCGACTGGTCGAGCGCTGCTTCGGCATCGTCGATCGAACAGATGTCGCCATTGGCGATCACGGGAATGCCCACCGCATCCTTGACGGTGCGGATGAAGGCCCAATCCGCATGACCCTTGTACATCTGGTTGCGGGTGCGGCCATGCACGGTGAGCATCTTCACGCCGATGTCCTCGGCAATCCGGGCCAGTTCCGGCGCATTCAGGCTGTCATGGCACCAGCCCATCCGCATCTTCAGCGTCACCGGCACATCGACCGCCTGAACGGTCGCGCGGATGATCTCCGATGCCAGCTTCAGGTCCCGCATCAGCGCCGAGCCCGCATCGCCGTTGACGACCTTGCGCACCGGACAGCCCATGTTGATGTCGATGATGGCGGCGCCGCGATCGGCGTTCAGCTTCGCCGCCTCCCCCATTTCATAGGGGGTACAGCCGACCAGTTGCATCGACACCGGCTCTTCCAGCGGATGCCAGGCGGCCTTCTGGATCGATTGCCGGGTCTCGCGGATCGCGGCCTGGCTGGCGATCATCTCGGTCACGTTGAGGCCCGAGCCATAGCGACGCACCAGCGTACGGAATGGCATGTCGGTGACGCCGGTCATCGGCGCCAGAACAACGGGGCTGTCGATCGTGACCGGACCGACCTGAATGGGGGCGAGACGACGCATAAAACTGCCTGAAAATTAAGCAGCTCCTCTATGCCAGACGGACATGAAAGGCAAGATTGGCGCGGCAGGGCAAAGCCGCTAGGGCTGGAGCCATGAGCCAGAGCAGAAAGATCGCCGCCCTGATCGTCGCGGCGGGTGGCGGCACGCGGATGGGCAGCGGGTTGCCCAAGCAGTTTCGCGATCTGGGCGGACGCCCGATGCTGGCCTGGAGCCACGCCGCCCTGACCGGGCATCCTGCGATTGGAACCGTCCTGACGATGGTGGCGCAAGAGGATCTCGCCCATGCCCGCTCGCTGTTGCCCGAAGGGCGTTTTGCCGCTGGCGGTGTCAGCCGTCGCGAATCGGTGGCGCTCGGCCTTCGCCAATTGGCGCTGGAAGGGGTGCAGCAGGTCCTGATCCATGATGCGGCGCGCCCGTTTCTCTCGGCCGGGGTGATCGACCGGGTGTTGGCCGGCCTGGCATCGGCGGACGGTGCGATGCCGGTCCTGCCCGTGGCCGACACGCTTGCCCGCGACCAGGCCGGTTCGCTGGGTGAGATCGTCCCGCGCGATGCCATGGTGCGCGTGCAAACGCCGCAGGGCTTTCATCTGCAAGCGGTCATCGCCGCCCATGCCGCCTGGCCTGCCGAGGTCGAGGCTACCGACGATGCGCAGATGGTCCGACGGCTTGGCGGGCGCGTCGCTTTGGTGCAGGGCGATGCGATGCTCGACAAGATCACCTATCCCGACGACATGGCCGTGGCGGATGCTCGCCTGACCTGGGAAAGCCGGACCGCCATGGGTTTCGACGTCCATCGGCTTGAGGATGGTGAGGAATTGTGGCTCGGCGGGGTCCTGGTGCCGTACCATCAGGGTCTGTCGGGCCATAGCGACGCCGATGTCGCGCTCCATGCGCTGACCGACGCGCTGCTGGGTACCATCGCCGCGGGCGATATCGGTACGCATTTCCCGCCCAGCGATCCACAATGGCGGGGCGCGGAATCGGGCCAGTTCCTGCAACACGCCGCCAGGCTGATCGCCGAAAAGGGTGGCCGGATCGATTTCGTCGACCTGACGATTATCTGCGAAGCGCCGAGGATCGGTCCGCACCGGGCCGCCATGGTCGAGCGTATCGCCGAACTGCTGATAATCGATCGAGACCGGGTCAGCCTGAAGGCCACGACGACCGAGCGGCTTGGTTTCACCGGACGCGGCGAGGGTATCGCGGCGCAGGCGGTGGCGACGATCCGGCTGCCGGGAGCGATCACGGGATGATGCGGATGGGGATGATCCTCGCGTTCGTCGCGATGACGGTGCCGGACGTAGCGATGGCGGAGCAACGGGCATGCATCGCCGCGCCCGAGGCCGAGGCCATGACCCTGGTCGCGATGCCCGATATCCTGCGGGAAACCGGCCGGGTCTGCGCCGCGCGACTGCCCGCCAACAGCCTGATCCGGGGCAATGGCGCGTTGATCGCGAAATATGAAAGCGCGGCGGAAATGGCTTGGCCCGCGGCGCGCGCGGCGATCGTGAAACTGTCCGATCCCGCGATCGATACGCTGCTCCAGTCCGACTATGCCCGCCCTCTGCTGACCTCGCTGCTCGTCCCCTTCATCGTCGGGCGGATCGGGCTTGAGGATTGCGGGGTGATCGACCGGCTGGTGACGCAGCTCGCCCCGCTTCCCCCACGGAACATGGCGTCGGTCGTGGTGACCGCGTTGCAATATCTCAAAAGCGAAAGGGCGCGGGGCCGGCAGGTGGCCGTCCCCGACCTTCCGCTTTGCCCGAACGGAACTCGCTGATGGACACTCTTCTGCCCGAGGAACTGATCGCGCTGGCCGATCGCGTCGTGCGCGAAAATCGTGCGCTGGGGCGCCGCGTGGCCCTGGCCGAAAGCTGTACCGGCGGGCTGGTTTCGGCCGCCCTGACCGAAATTCCCGTCGTCTTCGCCCAGGCCGTTCGCGATGGCGATCCTGAGGACATGAAAGCCGAACGCCATGAATTTGGCGATATCGGCCGGGGGGGTATCCGGCTTCAGGCCGCGCTGTTGGCGCTCGGGTTGCTGTTGCCGTAAAGTCTGGCAGCACGCTCCTCGAACGCGCCGATCATGCGGCGGAGCGCGGTGCCGAACACCTGCCCCGCCAGCATTTCGAACATCCGGTTCTTGAAGGCGAAGTCGACCGTGAAGTCGACCGCGCATCCCTGCTCCTCCGGCCGGAACCGCCAGCTATTGCGCAGATATTTGAGCGGCCCGTCGAGATATTCGACGTCGATCGACTCCGGCCGCTGCTTGGTCACCCGGCTGGTGAAGGTCTCACGCAGCCCCTTGAAGCCGACGATCATGTCCGCGACCGTCTCTCCCTCCGTATCCGATCGAACGCGCATCGCGGATACCCAGGGCAGGAACTCCGGGTAGCGCGCGACATCGGCGACCAGATCGAACATCTGCTGCGGCGTATAGGGCAGATGCCGGGTCTCGGAATGCTTGGGCATCAGCGGGCGCTGGCCAGCTTCGCCTCGCGCGCGGCCCGCAACCGTTCGAAATCGTCACCGGCATGATAGCTGGACCGCGTCAGCGGCGAGCTGGCAACGAGCAGGAAGCCCTTGGCGCGCGCAATCGCGGCATAGGCATCGAACGCCTTGGGCGTGACGAACTCGGCGACCTTGGCATGGCGCGGCGTCGGCTGGAGATACTGGCCCATGGTCAGGAAATCGATGTCGGCCGAGCGCATGTCGTCCATTACCTGATGGACCTCCAGCCGCTCTTCGCCCAGGCCGAGCATCACGCCGGATTTGGTGAAGATCGAGGGATCATGCCGCTTCACGCTTTCCAGCAGGCGCAGAGACGCATAATAACGCGCGCCCGGACGGATAGTCGGATAGAGACGCGGGACGGTTTCCAGATTGTGATTATAGACATCCGGGCGCGCCTCGACGATCGACTCGATCGCGGCCTGCGCCTTGTTGCGAAAATCCGGCGTCAGGATTTCGATCGTTGTCTGCGGGGTCGTCCGGCGCAGCGCCTGGATCACCTTCACGAACTGCGATGCGCCGCCATCGGGCAGGTCGTCCCGATCGACGGAGGTCACGACGATATGGTGCAAGCCCATCTGCGCGGCGGCGTCGGCGACGTTCTGCGGCTCCATCGCGTCGACTTTCCGCGGCATCCCGGTCTTCACGTTGCAAAAGGCACAGGCGCGCGTGCAGGTGTCGCCCAGGATCATCACGGTCGCGTGCTTCTTCGACCAGCATTCTCCGATGTTCGGACAAGCGGCCTCTTCGCAGACGGTCGTCAGGCTCTTGGCGCGCATCAGTTCGCGGGTCGCGGCAAATCCGGCGCTGGTGGGAGCCTTGACGCGGATCCAGTCGGGCTTGCGTGCGCGGGCGGGCGCGGCCAACGGTGTCAACTCGTTCATGCTCGCGAAATAGCGCTGCACCTCGTCCGACACAATGCCCGATCATCCGGCCAAAACGCCCTCGCCGCAGTCCGTCGCCATGGCATCCGGGACATGTTTTGATATGGAACCGAAACGGCGGGGTCGGGTTCGCCTGCTATACCGACCGTCTCCTCAACTGGATAAAAAGAGCAATGACCGACTTTAACGATCTTGTGGATGGCTATCAGCGCTTTCGGACCTCCGACTGGCGCCGCCAGCGCGACCGCTGGGCCGAGTTGAAGGACGGCCAGAGCCCGAAGGTGATGGTGATCGCCTGTTCGGACAGCCGGGTCGATCCGGCGCAGATCTTCGACACGCTGCCCGGCGAGATTTTCGTGGTGCGCAACGTCGCCAATCTGGTCCCTCCGTTCGAGACCGGCGGTGGTCATCACGGTGTCTCCGCCGCGCTGGAATTCGCGGTGACGCAGCTGGAAGTGACCGATGTCGTCGTGATGGGTCATGGTGCATGCGGCGGCTGCAAGGCGGCCCTGACCCAGGGCTTTGCCGATGCCGCGCCAGGCGAAGGCGGCTTCATTTCCGACTGGGTCCATCTGCTCGACGCAGCGCGTGAAAAGGTGATCGCCGAGCATGGCGATGGTCCGGAAGCGGTCCACGAAATGGAGTTGGAGGCGGTTCGCACCTCGATCGCCAACCTCCGTTCCTTCCCCTTCGTGACCAAGCGCGAGGATGCGGGGACGCTGGCATTGCGCGGCGCCTATTTCGCGATTGCGGACGGCATCCTGCACCTGATGGATGAGAACGGTGCGTTCAAGCCCGCTGTTCCTGCACTCGCCGAAGCCTGAGCGCCAAGCGGGTCGATCAGACCCATCCATCGAAAAAAAGGGCGGGCGCCGACGCGGCACCCGCCCTTTCTCATGCCCGCTGAACCGGGATCAATGGGTCGCGGCGACGGCCGGTTCACCATCCTTTTTCGGCTCGGCCGTCGTGCGCAGGTGGAGTTCGCGCATCTGCTTCACATCGGGCAGGCTCGGCGCGCCCATCAACAGGTCTTCGGCACGCTGGTTCATCGGGAACAGCGAGATTTCACGCAGATTCTGCGCGCCACAGATCAACATGACGATCCGGTCGACGCCAGCGGCCATGCCGCCGTGCGGCGGAGCGCCATATTGGAAGGCGCGGTAGAGTCCGCCGAAGCGCTCCTCCACGTCCGTCTGCGACAACCCGACGAGTTCGAACGCCTTGACCATCAGTTCGGGGTTCTGGTTGCGGATCGAGCCCGACGCGATCTCATAGCCATTGCAGACGAGATCATATTGATAGGCCTTGATCGCCAGCGGATCGCCAGATTCCAGCGCGTCCATGCCCCCCTGAGGCATCGAGAAGGGGTTGTGCGCAAACTCGACCTTTTTCTCGTCCTCGTCCCATTCGTAGAAGGGGAAATCGACGATCCAGCACAGGCGGAATGCACCTCCCTCGATCAGCCCCAATTGTTCGGCGACACGGGTGCGCGCGAGCCCGGCGAGCTTAGCGGCCTGCTCGACCTTGCCCGCCGCGAAGAACAGGCCGTCATCCGGGCCGAGGCCGAGAGCGGCGTACAGCGCCTCCATGCCCTCGGTGCCGTGGTTCTTGGCGATCGGGCCACCATACTCGCCGCCCTTGCGGGTGACATAGCCCAGACCCGCATGCCCCTCGGCGCGGGCCCACTCGTTCATCTCGTCGAAGAATTTGCGGCTCTTGTCCGCCGTCTTCGGCGCGGGAATGGCGCGTACCACGCCCCCCGAGCCGACGATCTTCTCGAACAGGCCGAAGCCCGAGGTGGTGAAATGCTCCGAGACATCGGTGATGAGGAGCGGGTTGCGCAGATCGGGCTTGTCGTTGCCGTATTTCAGCATCGATTCCGAATAGGGAATGCGCGGGAACTGGCCGATCGGGGTGACGGTCCGGCCATCGGCGAACTTTTCGAAGATGCCGCCGATCACCGGCTCCATCGCCCCCCACACTTCTTCCTGGGTGACAAAGCTCATCTCGAGGTCGAGCTGGTAGAATTCGCCCGGCAGACGGTCCGCGCGCGGGTCTTCGTCACGGAAGCAGGGCGCGATCTGGAAATAACGGTCGAACCCGGCGACCATCAGCAACTGCTTATATTGCTGCGGGGCCTGGGGCAGCGCGTAGAACTTACCCGGATGGATGCGGCTCGGCACCAGGAAGTCGCGCGCGCCCTCGGGCGACGACGCGGTCAGGATCGGCGTCGAATATTCGGTGAAGCCCGCCGTCTCCATGCGGCGACGCATGTCGGAGATCACCTGGGTCCGGCGCACGATGTTCGCGTGCAGCGTTTCACGGCGCAGATCGAGGAAGCGATAGCGCAGACGGATATCTTCCGGATATTCCTGCTCGCCCGCCACCGGCATCGGCAGTTCTTCGGCCGCCGAGAGAATGGTCGCCCCGCGTGCGAACACCTCGATCTCGCCGGTCGCGAGGTTGGCGTTGACCGTGCCCGCCGAGCGCGCCTTCACCACACCGTCGATCGTCACCACCGACTCGACCCGCACGCTCTCCAGAATGGCCAGCGCGGGCGTATCGCTGTCGGCGACGATCTGGGTAATGCCATAATGATCGCGCAGATCGACGAACAGCACGCCGCCATGATCGCGCTTGCGATGGACCCAGCCGGACAGGCGGACCGTCTGGCCCACGGCTTCGGCCGTCAGCGCGGCGCAGTGATGAGTACGATAGGCGTGCATGGCGGGCATTCTCTGAACGTCTGGGGAAAGTGTCGCCGCTTCCCCGTCCACCCCGGCTTTGTCAATCCCCCTGTGCCTGGCAGGGCTGCGACGACGGGCGATTGCGCCGCGGATCGGGACCGATGCGTCTTCCTCTTTGTCAAGCCGCGCATGGGCCGCTATGAGCGTTCAATGCACGTCCATTCGTTGATTACCGACAGCGCCACGCTCGCCAATCTCTGTGCCCGGCTCTCCGAAGCCCCCTTCATCACGGTCGATACCGAGTTCATGCGAGAAAGCACCTACTGGCCCGAGCTTTGCCTCATCCAGATCGCCGACACGCAGGAAGCGGCCGCGATCGATCCCAAGGCGCCGGGCCTGGACATGACGCCGCTGCTCGACCTGCTGGTCAACAATGACGCGGTGCTGAAGGTCTTTCATGCCGGCGGGCAGGATATCGAGATCATCTATAATCTGACTGGCAAGACTCCCCATCCGCTGTTCGATACCCAGATCGCGGCGATGGCGCTGGGTCAGGGCGAACAGATCGGCTATTCCAATCTGGTCGACAGCTGGCTCGGCATCCAGGTCGACAAGGGCGCGCGCTTCACCGACTGGTCGCGGCGTCCGCTCGACCAGCGCCAAGTCGATTATGCGATCGGCGACGTAACCCATTTATCCGCCATCTTTCCGCAAATGCTGGAACGTTTGCGAAAGACGGGGCGCGGGGCGTGGCTGGACCAGGAAATGGAGCGGCTGGCCGATCCGGCGCATTATGCTAACGACCCCGATTGCGCCTGGAAGCGCGTCCGCGTCTCGGGCCGCAAGCCCGATATGCTCGGCCGCCTGAAGGCGCTCGCGCGTTGGCGCGAACTGGAGGCGCAGGCCAAGGACCTTCCGCGTGGCCGGATCGTCAAGGACGAGACGCTGGCCGACCTCGCCGGACATCCGCCGCGCAAGCAGGCCGATCTTGCCAAGGTGCGCGGGCTGTCGGCGACCTGGGCGAGCAATGACATCGGTGGGCGGTTGATGGAGACGCTCGAGGCGGCGACGCCGCTCGACGCCGACGAACTGCCCGCGCGCGACGATCGCAAGCCCGGCCTGGGCCGCGAGGGATCGTTGGTCGCCGATCTGCTCAAGCTGCTGCTCAAGATCCGCGCGCGCGATATCGATGTCGCGCCGCGCCTGCTCGCCCGGTCGGACGATCTCGAAATGCTGGCGGCGGGTGTCCGCTCCGGGCTGTCGGTGCTGGAAGGTTGGCGGTTCGAGCAATTCGGCCGGGATGCGCTGGATCTGGTGGAAGGCCGTCTGGGCTTTGTCGTTAAGGCCGGGAGGCTGAAGATGGTGAGGACAGAAGACGAGGTGGCCTGATGCGCGTTGGCCTGCTGATTCCGATGATGGCGCTCGCCGCCTGTACCACGGCCGGGCCGAAGCCGGTTGATGTGGCGGAGCAACCGGTCCCGGAACTCCGCGATCAATGCCGGCTGGACCAGGTGGCCGATCTGGTCGGCAAGACCTGGGCAGAGTCGATGCGCGCCGCCGTTCTGAAGCGGGCGGCGGCCGGCACGCTGCGCGTCAATGCGCCCGGCATGGCGGTAACAATGGACTATCGCAGCGACCGCCTGAACATCGCAACCGATACGAAAGGTCGGATCGTCCGCGTTACGTGCGGATAAGCCGCTGGGGCACCCGTCCCAATGCGCTTGCCAGGGCGCTGTGCCGACGCTCCACCGCTTCGCCGTAAAAGCCGCGATCGGCGTCGTTCATCTCCAGGCCGAGCGTGGTGCCGTCCAGCGTCACCCCGGTCCGCTCGAGCGGTCCGGCCAGGCCCCCGCTCAGGCGCTGGCCCAGACGGATCGAAAGGCCCCAGTTCGTCGCCAGCTTGAGCTGCGCGGGACTTGCCAGTTCCGCGAGCGGCGCGGGTATGTCGAGCCCGCCGCCGAGGCTGGTATGCAGCGCCTGCGCCAACATCGCACGGCCCTCGGCATCGATCCCCACCCAATTGCCGTGCAGGGCGATCTCCACTCCCCGTTCGGCGCGGAACTCGGGATTGGCATGCCAGCCCACATCGGCCAGCAGGCAGGCGGCATGGCGCAACCGTGCATCCGCCACCGATTCGCCCGCGAAGAGCGGCGCGATCCAGCTTTCCAGCAAGTCGCCATGCTCGGGAAAGCGTCCCAACAGGCGGCCTTCTTCGCGCGCGGCGACGATCAGCGGGTCGAGCGCCCGCGTCTTCGCGTCGAGGCCACCATAGAGTAGCCCCTCGCGCAGGCCATATGCAGACACGACGGTCGTACTGCTGCCCAGATGCCTGAGCAGCACCCCCAGAAGGGCGGTCGCATCGCCAAGCGTGGCGGCGCGACTGCTCGACAGGCCCTTCACTTCGCGCAATCGCTGTTTGCTGAGGTGCGGAATAGTTCGCGACAGGCGCAGGATATCGACCGGCGTCAACTCATATTGATGAATGATCGGCAGCGGATAGCCCGACAGGGTCATGTCCAGCCTGGCCAGCGCGCGCCACGATCCACCGACCAGATAGAAGGGAAGCCCACGGCCCCGCCCTTCCCAGCCCGCCTCTTCGATCAGCCGGCCGATATGCCGCTCGAATGACTTGCTTCCCTTCTCGCGGAGCGCCGGGATGCGCAGCACGCCCAGCGGAAAGGAAACGCGTTCCTCGACCCCGCCGTCCCGCACGCGGACCAGTTCCAGGCTGCCGCCGCCAAGGTCGCCGACGATCCCATCCGCGTCGGGAATGGCGGACAGGACGCCCTCGCCCGCCGCCGTGGCTTCCTGTTCGCCTGACAGGATTTCGACCTCTAGTCCCAACGACTCGGCACAATCGATCAGTTCCTGACCATTGGCGGCATCGCGCACGGCCGCCGTGGCCACGGTCCGCAGCGCCGTGACGCCCATCTCATGCGCCAGGCTGGCAAAGCGGGCCAGCGCGACCCGCGCCTTCGTCAGCGCGGTGGGATCGATCGCGCCCGTCGCGGCCAGACCGCGCCCCAGTCCGGCCATCACCTTCTCATTGAACAGGATCGCGGGCAGACGCGCCGGTCCCTGATAAACGACCAGGCGAACCGAATTGGAACCGATATCGATGATCGCCGTCCGCGGCGCGCGGGGTACTGCCATCGTTCAGCGCCCCCGCATCAACGCTGCCGCCGAAGCGACAGGGTCGGCACGGCCTTGCTGGTGTCGAGCGCGGCACCGCGCCCCGAAAGCGAGGGGTTCGTCATGAAATACCGATGCAGGTTGAACGGCCGATCGCCCGGCTGGTCGCGGACATAGGCGCCATCGGGCTCCAATTCCCAGCTCTGTTCATTGTCGAGCAGATTGGCGACCATCACCTGATCCAGGATTTGGTCGTGGACGGTGGGGTTGAGGATCGGCAGCATATATTCGACCCGACGGTCGAAATTGCGTTGCATCCAGTCCGCCGAGGAAATGAACAGCTTGGCCGAGTCGTGCGGCAGCGCCTTGCCGTCGCCGAACGCCCAGATGCGGCTGTGCTCGAGGAAGCGGCCGACGACCGACTTGACGCGGATATTCTCCGACATGCCGGGCACGCCGGGCCGCAGGCAGCAGATGCCGCGCACGATCAGGTCGATCTCGACGCCCGCGCCGCTCGCCTCGTACAGCTTCTCGATCACCTGCGGATCGACCAGCGAATTCATCTTCGCCCACATGCTGCCCGGACGCCCGGCCCTGGCATGGGCGATCTCCGCATCGATCAGCGCCATCAGGTTGCGGCGCAGATCGCGGGGCGCCAGGCTGATCCGGTTCATCGCCACCGGCTCGACATAGCCGGTGATATAGTTGAACATCTGCGCCGCATCACGGCCCAGCGCGGGATCGGCGGTAAAGAAGCTCAGATCGGTATAGATGCGCGCGGTGATCGGGTGATAATTGCCCGTACCGAAGTGGCAGTAGGTGCGGAAATCGCCGCCCTCGCGCCGCACCACCATCGAGACCTTGGCATGGGTCTTCCAGTCGATGAAGCCATAGACGACCTGCACGCCCGCGCGCTCCAGGGCCGATGCCCAGAGAAGATTCTGTTCTTCGTCGAAGCGTGCCTTCAACTCCACGATGGCGGTGACCGACTTGCCCGCCTCCGCCGCGGCGATGAGCGCGTTGATGACGGCGGACTGCTTGCCCGCCCGGTACAGCGTCTGCTTGATCGCCACGACATCGGGGTCCGCCGCCGCCTGCTTCAGAAAGGCGATCACCACCTCAAAGGTTTCATAGGGGTGATGGACGACGATATCCTTGGCCTTGATCGCCGCGAAGCAATCGCCGGCAAATTCCCGGATCCGCTCGGGAAAACGTGGCGTATAGGGCGGGAATTTCAGGTCTGGCCGGTTCTCGTCCACCAGCATGTCGAGGTCGCCGATCCCCAGCAGGTTGCCGCTTTCCGTGATGATCGCCTCCGCGCCGCCCAGTTCGCCGCGCAGTACGTCCGCCAACTCGTCCGGCATCCCCGTTTCGAGTTCGAGCCGGATCACCCGGCCGCGCCGCCGGCGCTTGATGGCGTTGGCGAAATAGCGGACCAGATCCTCCGCTTCCTCCTCGATCTCGATATCGCTGTCACGCAGCACGCGGAAGGTTGCCGCACCGTTGACGACATAGCCGGGGAAGAGCAGGCCCGAGAAACGCCGCAGGATCGTCTCGATCGAGACATAGCGCGCGCCCTCACCCGGCAGGCGGACGAAGCGCGGCATCGTCGCGGGGATCATGACCAGCTCGCGGATCGGCGCCTTGTCCGATATCCGCGTCAGGTCGAAGATCATGGACAGCCCCTTGTTCGGAATGAACGGAAAGGGGTGCGCCGGGTCCAGCGCCTGGGGCGTCAGGATCGGGAAGATCTGGTCACGGACATGGTTTTCCAGCCAGAGCGATGCCTCGTCATCGATCGCGTCGCGACGCAGCACGAAAATGCCCGCCTCGTCGAGCAGGTTTCGCAGATCGCCCCAGACCTCCTGCTGGCTGGCCATCAGGCGATCCGCCTCGGCGACGATGCCGCTCAGTTGCTGCCCCGGCGTCAGGCCGTCCGCCGAACGCTGCTCGACATCCTGGGCCTGCTGGCCCTTCAAGCCTGCGACCCGGACCATGAAGAACTCATCCAGGTTCGAGCTTGAGATCGACAGGAAGCGCAGCCGCTCCAGCAGCGGATGGGCGGTGTTGCACGCCTCCTCCAGCACCCGGCGGTTGAAGGCCAGCCAGGACAGCTCGCGATTGAAATAGCGTCCATTGGGTTCGGGCACGAACTGATCGTGATCCGGTTCGGACAATTGCGCGATATGGGCTGGACGGGTCATCGGCTCTCGCTGGGCTCAGGAATCGGCGATCAGGCCGCCTTGGAGGAGGGTGGATCGTGCAAGGGCAATCGACAAGCGCGCACGCCGTTCCATCGCCCCCTGATCGAGCATATCCACTGCGCGGATGACAGCAAGGTGACTGCGCTCGATCCGTGCGGTCAGCCATTCGATCAAATCCGGCCGCGCATCCAGTCCCCGGCGTTGAAACAATTGCTCGAACAGCGCGGCGACCAGTTCGTCGTCAGGCGGGCCGATCTCCGCCAGACTGCTATTGGCCAGCCGCGAGCGGAGGTCGGGCAGCTTGACCGACCAGCGTGGCGGCGATGCGTCGGCGACGATGACGAGCGGACGGCGCTCTGCCTGCGCGGCGTTCCACGCATGGAAAATCTGCACTTCCGGCACGCGTTCGGCATCGTCGATGATCGTGCCGCCGCTGCGTGCCGCGAAGATGCGCGCCAACAGCGACCGCCCCGATTTGCGCGGGCCGGTCAGGATAGCGGCCATGGTCGGCCAACTCTCCCATTGTTCGAGGATACGCGCCGCCATCTGGTTCGAGGCGGTCAGCAAGAAAGCATCCGATCGTGGGTCCGCTGGCCATTGCAGCGGAAGCGCCATCTGGTTCATCCGTTCGTCACATTATCCGATGGAGGCGTGGCCGCGGGCGTCTGGGGGCCCCGTCGCACGCGCAAGGTGGTGCCCGAGCCGGACACCTGGAACCCGCGCTGTTCGAGCGCACGGCGAAGCTTGTCGGGATCGCCGTCGAAGGTCACGGTCATCAACGAAACGCCGCCCAGCGCCAGGCTGGTGGTCGCGGCGCGGACGACGCCCGGTATGCCGCGCACCAGGCTTTCGGCATTCGCCACGGCGCTGGCGGTCGGCGCATCATATTGCAGCGTCACCGCAATTCCCGCGCGGGTCGAGGCGATCGCGGCATCCAGACCGGTAATCGGTTCCTCGCCAGGCGAATCGTCGGGTGCGACGACGACCGGCGGTGGGGCTGGTGGCTTCAGCGTCCCGTCTATGCTGAGCAATCCGCTCGACAGGGCACGCTGATAAAGCGAGTCCAGCCGGCTCACGCCCGTGTCGAGCAGTTGCGGAATGCCATCGGGCGATCCCACGCGCAGCGTCACCGATCCGATGAACTGGTTGTCCGGGCCGTGCCGCGCCTCGAACACGCCGATCACCGGCCCACCGGGCCATTGGCGATACAGGTGCACGACCGGGATCAGGATGTCGGACGCGCCATATTGGTCCAGCAGCAACCGCCACCAGCCGCGCGAGCGCCGCCCGATCTGCCCGGCATTCATCAGGAGCGGATCGGCGCCGGTGCCGGAAGGGCGCACATAATCGATCGTGCTGTTGCCGGTGCGGAACCGGGCCCAGGCCTGTTGCCAGGGGGTCCTGCTCTCGAACATCTGCGACGCACCGCCCGAGGTCTGAAGCGGCATGACGAGCATCGGCGGCGAGCGATCGGCATAGGCGGACACGCCCAGCACCGAGGCGGCGCGAACCCGGTCGAACAACACGCCGAGCCGCGCAACATACCGGGTCGGCCCGACCTGTTCATTCTCGACCACGATGCCCGACACCAGCGAGTCGAGCAGCCCGTCCGAAGCGCCTGTCCCGCTGCGCCCTAGCCGCTGGGCCAGCATCGCCCAACCCTTTCGCTGGGCCAGTCGCCAGCCGCCGAGCCGCGCCTCCTCGGCCGTTTTTCCCGAGACATCCACCGCAACGCCCGACACTTCATAGGAACTGCCATCGTCGATCGGCATGACACCACGAGCCTGCCCCTCGATCTGGGCCAGGACCGCGCCACCGCCGATTCCCAGCCCGGTCAGGGCGGCGATACCGAGCAGCAGATGGGGCAAACGCAAACGCATCGCGGCCTTTTGGCGAAGCAGGCGTGGAAATCCAAGCGCGATATAGCTAACGGGCGAACATGACCGACAACAGCACGCCGTCCAACAGCTCGTCGCCCTCCCCCTCGGGCGCTTCCTACACCTATGCCGATGCGGGCGTTTCGATCGCCGCAGGCAATGCGCTGGTCCGCGCGATTGGCCCGCTGGCCAAGGCCACCCGTCGTCCCGGCGCCGATGCCGATCTGGGCGGCTTTGGCGGATTCTTCGACCTGAAGGCGGCCGGGTTCGTCGATCCGTTGCTGGTCGCGGCCAATGACGGCGTCGGCACCAAGCTGAAGCTGGCGATCGAGCATGATCGCCATGACGGCGTGGGGATCGATCTGGTCGCGATGTGCGCCAACGATCTCGTCGTACAGGGCGCGGAGCCCCTGTTCTTCCTGGATTATTATGCGACGGCAAAGCTGGAGGGCGACGTTCCGGAGCGGGTGATCGCCTCGATTGCCGAAGGATGCCGTATCGCGGGTTGCGCGCTGATCGGCGGCGAAACGGCGGAGATGCCCGGCATGTATGCCGCGGGCGACTATGACCTTGCGGGCTTCTGTGTCGGCGCGGTCGAACGCTCGCAGGTGCTGACCGGCGCGACGATCGGCGCGGGCGATATCATTCTCGGCCTCGCCTCCTCGGGCGTTCATTCCAACGGCTTCTCGCTCGTCCGTCGCCTTGCCGCCGACAAGGGGTGGAAGCTCGATCGGCCCGCGCTGTTCGACCAGGACCAGTTGCTGATCGATGCACTGATGGCGCCGACCCGCATCTATGTTCGCGCACTCCTTCCCCTGATTCGCGCCGGATCGATCAAGGGTCTCGCCCACATCACGGGTGGGGGTCTGCTCGAAAATATTCCGCGTGTCCTGCCGGTCGGAGCCCATGCGGTGGTCGACGCCGATGGCTGGGAACAACCGCGCCTGATGGCCTTCCTGCAGGCCCAGGGTGGCATCGAGCCGGAGGAGATGGCGCGCACGTTCAACTGCGGCGTCGGCATGGCGGTCATCGTCGACGCCGATCAGGCCCAGGCGGTCACCGACGCGCTGACCGAGGCGGGCGAAACCGTCGTGACCATCGGTCGGATCGCGGCCGGCGAACGCGGCTGCACCGTCCATGGCTCGGCGGGAAGCTGGAGCGCACGGGCAGACTGGACGGCGACCCATGCCGCCTGAGACTGGCCAGGTCCCGGTGGGCATCCTGATCTCCGGGCGCGGGTCGAACATGCAGGCGCTGGTCGCCGCCTCCCGGCAGGAGGGCGCGCCCTATCGCGTCGCCCTGGTCGCCTCCGACAAGCCCGAGGCTGCCGGTCTCGCCTGGGCTGCCGCGCACGGCATCCCGACCTTCGCGGTGTCGCCCAAGGGGATCGGCAAGGCCGCCTATGAGGCCGAGATCGACCAGGCGATGCGCGAGGCCGGCGTCGCGGTGATCGCGCTGGCAGGCTATATGCGCCTCTTGTCTCCGGACTTCGTCGCCAGCTGGAGCGGACGGATCATCAACATCCATCCATCGCTGCTACCGCTCTACAAGGGGCTCGACACCCATGCCCGCGCGATCGCCGCGGGCGAGGCGCAAGCCGGCTGCTCTGTGCATGTCGTGACCGAGCAACTGGATGACGGCGAGGTGCTGGGCCAGGCCCGCGTCGCGATCCTGCCCGGCGACGACGCCGATGCGCTGGCTGCGCGCGTGTTGGTGGAGGAACATCGGCTTTATCCGCAGGTGCTGGCTGAATTCGTGACGCGATGAGCGACCAGTGAGCGATCCCTCTCCCCGTCCACGGCGTCGGTTGCTGACGCTGGCCGAATTCGTCGCGCTGGCCGGGCTGATCGTCGCGGGGTTGACGCTATACCTGAACTGGTCGCAGCGCAGGAACGATGCCGCCGACAAGGCGGTTGCGATCAGCGTCCAGCGACAGGAGCGCGGACGCCTCGACCTGCTGGCTACGGTCGAACGGCATGGCGACAGGATCGCGCTGCGCGATCCGCGTCATGATCTTCAGGATGTCAGCATCATCTTTCCCAAGGCCTCGGGCATCGACCGGCAGACGCCACTTGCCGAGCCGGTGATCGAGGCGGGACCGATCGCCGGACCGATCCTGTCGCTGACCGACAAGGGCGCGGACGATCGCGAGGGGCGGCTGCCGGTGCTTATCACGGCCCGCTATTGGGATGGGGACACGGCGCGTTCGGCGACCGGCCTCTATGAGATCATCTGGCGGACCGAGGGGCGGCTGCTACGCGGTCGGATACTCAAGCTGGAGGGGCTGCGCTTGCGCGATCGCGTGGGAACAGCGGCGAAACTCGATGCCGCCTGGGCCAGCGCCCGCCCCTGACGACGCGGCCGGATAATAGTTCATGTGGTCACGACCAGACGGTCGGGCGCCCGTGACGGGCGAAACCATGGGCGCATGGCCAGGCTTCGTCCGTCACGGCCGCGACGCCCTTAGCCGACGATTTCTTCCGGCTTGAAGAAATAGGCGATCTCGATCGCGGCATTCTCGTCCGAATCCGATCCGTGAACGGTGTTGGCCTCGATCGACTCGGCCAGTTCCTTGCGGATCGTGCCCGGCTCGGCATTGGCGGGGTTGGTCGCGCCCATGATGTCACGGTTGCGCTGCATGGCGTTCTCGCCTTCCAGCACCTGCACGACGACCGGGCCCGAGATCATGAACTCGACCAGATCGTTGAAGAAGGGGCGCTCCTTGTGGACCGCGTAGAAGCCCTCGGCCTGCTCGCGGGTCATCTGGATGCGCTTCGAGGCGACGACGCGCAGGCCGGCGTCCTCCAGCATCTTGGTGACCGCGCCGGTCAGGTTGCGGCGGGTCGCGTCGGGCTTGATGATCGAAAAGGTACGGTTCGCGGCCATGATGGTCACGCAGCTCCTGAAATGATGTTGGCTGGAAGTGGCGTCGCCCTAGTCGCGGTGGAGCGCCAATGCAACGCCTTATGCGCCGCGCGGCTGGCTGTCAGGCGGCCTGTTCCCAGCGTCCCTGTCCGTTCTGCTTCCAGTAACGTCGCTCGACACCCTCGCGATCGGCCAGCGACCGCCAGGCGGCACGCGCCTCCGCGATCCGTTCCCCGTCGAAAAAGTGGAAGACCCGGTCGAAGTCCAGCGCCTCGTCCCGCCACTGGCCGTCCGCCAGCGCGACATGGCGGGCACCATTCGCCGCCCGAATTTCGCCCGCGATCAGGATCGGTTGCGCGGGGTCATCGCCCTCGCCCGCCTGTGCGTGGGGAAGGAAGCCGTCGGGCGGGATCATCCAGAGCGAACGATCCAGGCTGGCACGCTGGTCGGCGTCGCTGCTGACGACCAGCAACCGACCGCCGCCCGTCATCACCCGGTCGGCGATCACGGGAAGCAGCCGGTCGAGCGGCGCCAAGGTCAGATGATAAAAGTCGACCTGCATCGCGCCGCCCTGTTCGATCAGGCCTCGAACCGATCGGCGACGAACTGGTCGAGCAGCCGCACGCCATAGCCCGTCGCGCCCTTGTCATGGTTCACACCCGGCTTGTCCGACCAGACCATGCCCGCAATGTCGAGATGCGCCCAGGCGACGCCCTCGTGGATGAAGCGCTTGAGGAACTGTGCCGCCGTGATCGAGCCGCCGCCGCGCGGGCCGACATTCTTCATGTCGGCGATCTGGCTGTCGATCAGCTTGTCATATGAATCGGCCAGCGGGAAGCGCCACAGCTTCTCTTCGGTGGTCTTGCCCGCCGCCAGCAGCGCGTCGGCCAGCGAATCGTCGTTGGAGAACAGGCCGCCATGCTCGTTGCCCAGGCTGATGATCATCGCACCGGTCAGGGTGGCGAGGTCGACGATGGTCGTGGGCGAATGCGTCTTCTGCACCCAGGTCAGGGCATCGCACAGGACCAGACGACCCTCGGCATCGGTGTTGATGACCTCGATCGTCTGCCCCGACATCGAGGTGACGACGTCACCCGGACGCTGCGCATTGCCGTCGGGCATATTCTCGACCAGCCCCATGACGCCGACGACATTCGCCTTGGCCTTGCGCGTGGCGATCGCCTTCATGGCACCCGCGACGGCCCCGGCGCCACCCATGTCCCACTTCATGTCTTCCATGCCCGCGGCAGGCTTGATCGAGATGCCACCGGTATCGAAGGTCACGCCCTTGCCGACCAGCGCCAGCGTTTCGGCATCGGCCGCGCCGCCATTCCATTTCAGAACCAGCAGCCGCCCATCGCGCACCGACCCCTGGCTCACGCCCAGCAGCGCCCCCATGCCGAGATCGCGCATCTGGGTTTCATCCAGCACGGAAACTTCGAGGCCCAGTCCCTCGACATCCTTCAGCACGCGCTCGACGAAGCTTTCGGGATAGAGCTTGTTGGGCGGTTCGGAGACGAGCGTGCGCGTGAGTTCCAGGCCACCATTGACCGCATGGATGCGGGCGAAGGCCTCTTCGGCCCCGGCGGGTGCATTGACGAGGGTGATGCGGGTCAGCATCGGCTTCGCTGTTTCGGGCAGCTTGGTGCGATACACATCATGCCGCCATCCGCGCTGGACCGCCGCGCCGGCAAAGGCGCTGATCGCCTCGACCGACGGGGCGTTGCCGGACGGCGCGAGCATGACCGTCGCCGACGCCGCGTTGGTGAGCAGCGCGGCGGTCAGCGCGCCGCCCGCCTTGCGCCAATCGCTGGCCGCGCCGGCACCGACGCCGAGAAGGATCGTGCGGCGAACCGTGCCATCGACGGGCACGAACAGTTCCACGATCGCACCGGCCTCGCCCTTGAATCGCGCCGCGTCGGTCGCGGCCTTGGCTAGCGCGACCATGGCCTCTCCACCGACGTCTTCCACACGGACCGCATCCTTGGCCAGCGGAACGACAAGGACATCACCGGCATCGGCAGTGGAGGAAAAGGCGATCTGCATGGGAAACCCCTGATGAACAAATAACTGATAGCACCATCTAGGCCTTGGCGGCCGCGTGGCAAGCGCGCGATTGCAGCGAACGGCGCGTGATGCGATAGGCAGGTGGTGCACGGCATCGCCCTGCCGGGGGAGGCTTCGTTATCATGTCGGCAAGGACGGACCTGGGATTATCGTGTTGCGAATGACGCTACTGACCGGCAGCGCCCTGCCTTTCGCCGTTGGCCTGGGCGTTGCCCTGGCTGCGCCAGCCATGGCGCAGGACCTTCAGGATCGCACCGGACCGCTCCCCTCCGCCGTGGAAGCGGCCCCCACCGAAGCGGACCAGGTGCGGTTCAGCGCGGACCAGCTGGAGTATGACATCAATGCCGATGTCGTGACCGCCAATGGCGAGGTTCGCATGATCCGCCAGGGCGAGCGCCTGCGCGCCGACAAGGTGACGTGGAACCGCAAGACGGGGAAGGTCTTGGCCACCGGCAATATCGCGATCACCAATCCCGAAGGCGATATCGCTTATGGCGACCAGATCGAGTTGACCGACTCGTTGAAGGACGGGGTGGTCGACAACATGCTGGTGGTGCTGGAGCAGGGCGGCCGGATGGCGGCGGTGCGCGGCGTCCGGCAGCAGGACGGCACGGTCAATCTGGACCGCGCCGCCTATACGCCCTGCGCGGTGGAGACCTCCCGCGGCTGTCCCAAGGAACCCTCCTGGAAGATTACCGCCGTCCGCGTCACGTACCGCCCCGATCGCGAACGGGTCTATTTCAATGGCGCGCGTCTCAACCTGTTCGGCCTGCCGACCATTCCGCTGCCGCGCATGTCCGCGCCGGTCGGTTCGGGGGGCGACAGTGGTTTCCTGACGCCCGACATCCGGCTCGACCGGGTGAACGGTGTAGAGATCGCCGTCCCTTATTATTGGCGCATCGCCCCCAACAGGGGCGTGACCGTCACGCCCCACGTCTTCACCGCGGTGCTTCCGATGATGGAGGCGCAGTATGAGGCGTTGAACACGCTCGGGGCATTTCGGGTCACCGGCTATGCGACCGCCAGCCGGCGCAGCGATGACCTCAACACGCTGAATCCGACCGATACGACCCAGGCATTTCGCGGCTATCTGGACGGCGTGGGCCGGTATCAGTTCTCGCCCGAATGGAGCCTGTCGGGTTCGCTGCGGATGACCACAGACCGCACCTTCCTGCGACGCTACGACATTTCGCGCGACGACCGGCTGCGCACCACCGCCAGCCTGGAGCGGATCGACGCCGACAGCTATTTCGCGCTCAACGGCTGGTATGTGCAGACCTTGCGGGTCAATGATCCGCAGGGGCAGCAACCGATCGCGCTACCCGAACTCGACTATCGCCGGCGCTTCAACGACGGGCTCCTGGGCGGCCGGTTCGAGATGCAGCTGAACACGCTGGCGATCAGCCGCACGGCGGGGCAGGACACGCAGCGCGCCTTTGCCAGCATGCGCTGGGACCTGCGCCGCCTGACCAATTGGGGGCAGGAAGTCACCTTCACCGCTTATGGCCGCGGCGACGTCTACAACGCGCACAATATCGCCTCGAGCCCATCGATCTATCAAGGGCTGGAGGGGTTCCAGGGCCGCGCGATCGGGGCGGTCGCGGTCGACGTGAAATGGCCGTTCGTCGGGGAGTTGTGGGGCGGCAGCCAGCGCTTCACCCCGCGCGTCCAGATCGTTGCCAGCCCGCGGATCCGCAACCTCGCAATCCCCAACGAGGATGCGCGATCGGTCGATCTGGAGGATTCCAACCTTTTCGCGCTCAACCGCTTTCCCGGCTATGATCGGTTCGAGGATTCGACCCGGATCACCTATGGCGCGCAATGGGCGCTGACGCTGCCGGGTTTCACCTTCGACACGCTGGTCGGGCAGAGCTTTCGGCTGAACGACCGGCCGACCATCCTCTATCCGGGCACCGGCCTGTCCGATCGCTGGTCGGATATCGTCGGGCGGACGGAAATCCGGTTCCGCGATCTCGTGTCGCTCACCCACCGCTTCCGCCTCGACAAGGACAGCCTGGCGGTGCGGCGGAACGAGATCGACGCCACGGTCGGATCGCGCGCGACCTATTTCCAGGCGGGCTATCTGCGGCTCAAGCGCAATATCTTCACCTCGATCGAGGATTTGCAGGATCGCGAGGAACTGCGGCTCGCGGGGCGTGTCCAGTTCGCGCGCTTCTGGTCCGCCTTCGGATCCACCGTGGTCGACCTGACCGACAGGTCGGAGGATGCGCTGTCGCTGTCCGACGGATTCGATCCGATCCGGCACCGGCTGGGCGTGCAATACGAGGATGACTGCCTGCGGCTGGGCTTCACCTGGCGGCGCGATTATGTGAACACCGGCGACGCCCGCGCGGGCAACAGCTTCCTGTTGACGCTGGCATTCACCAATCTCGGCCGCTAAGCCCCTATTCAGCATGGCCGACCCATATCGCGAAGGTTACGCGCCCCATGCAGGCGCGATGAGGATCACAGACACGGTGAAGAACGACATTCGTACCAAAGGCCGTTTTCTTCGTGGAGCGGGTGTGACGATGCTGGCCGCCATGGCGGCGGGCGCACTGGCGCAGACCGTGCCGGACCAGGCGGTGCCCGACACGGGTGGCCTGAACATCCCGTCCAACCTGCAGCTGTTCGGCAAGCTGGACCCCAATGTCCGCAAGCCGACCGCGATCGTGAACGACACGGTGCTGACCGGCACCGACCTGGATCAGCGCATGGCGCTGGCCATGGCGCTCAACAACGTCACCAAGCTGTCGCCCGAGGATCGGGACCGGCTGCGGATGCAGATCCTGCGCCAGCTGATCGACGAGACGTTGCAGATCCAGGAGGCGAAGACCGCCGACATCGTCGTCACCCCGGCCGAGATCAACCAGGCCTATGCCCGCTTCTCGCAGCAGTTCGGCAAGAACCCCGCGAGCATGACGACCTATCTGCGCTCGGTCGGATCGTCCGAAAAGTCGATGCGCCGCCAGATCGAGGGCGAACTGGCCTGGAGTCGTTATCTGCGCAAGCGGGTGGAGCCCTTCGTCAATGTCGGCGACGAGGAGGTGAAGGCCATTCAGGCCCGCCTCGAGGCCGCCAAGGGCACCGAGGAATTCAACCTCAAGGAAATCTTCCTGTCGGCCAATGAGGCGACCTCGCAGCAGGTGTTCGCCAATGCCCGCCAGATCATCGGCGAAATCCAGAAGGGGCAGCAGCCCTTCGAATATTTCGCGCGCAGCTTCTCCGAAGCCTCGACCCGCGCGGTCAATGGCGACCTGGGCTGGGTCCGCGCGGCGCAGCTGCCGCCCGAACTCGCTTCTGCGGCGCAATCGATGCAGGTCGGTCAGGTCGCCGGTCCGATCCAGGTTCCGGGCGGCTTCTCGATCCTGTATCTCACGGACAAGCGGCAGGTGCTGACCGCCGATCCGCGCGACTCGCGCCTGTCGCTCAAGCAGCTGACGGTGAAATTCCCGGCGGGCACGACACAGGCCCAGGCCAGTGCCCGGGCCGCCGATTTCGCCAAGGCGACCCAGGCGATCCGCGGCTGCGGCGACGTGCAGCGTGTCGCGACGACGTTGAATGCCGAAGTGGTCGACAATGATCAGGTGACGATCCGTCAGCTCCCGGCGCCGCTCCAGGAAATCCTGCTGAAGATGCAGATCGGCCAGGCGACGCCGCCCTTTGGTTCGCCCGAGCAGGGTGTCCGTTCGCTTGTGCTGTGCGACCGCGAGGAACCGCATTCGGGCAATCTGCCGACGACCGACCAGATCCAGAATCAGGTCGAGCAGCAACGCGTGAACCTGCGTGCGAACCAGAAGATGCGTGACCTTCGCCGCGACGCGGTGATCGAATATCGTTGAGGGAGACGCACGCATGATCCGGCCTCTGGCGATTTCGATGGGTGATCCGGCGGGTATCGGGCCGGAGATTATCGCCAAGGCCTGGGCCGCGCGGCATTCCGCCAAGCTGCCCCCCTTTCTGGCGGTCGGGGACTCCCGCGCCATCGCCAGGGTGTGGGACGGTCCCACCGTCCGGGTATCCGACATGGCCACCGCGGTCAGCGCCTTTGACGAGGCGCTGCCGATCCTGTCGGTCGACGATGCAGGCGAGGTGACGCCGGGCGCACCCGATGTGGAGGGCGCGCGCTGTGCGCTTCATGCCTTGGAACTCGCCGTTGGGCTGGTCCGGTCGGAAGCTGCCTCGGCGCTTGTGACCGGGCCGGTCAGCAAGGCGCAACTGTATAGCATCGGCTTCAATCATCCCGGCCAGACCGAGTTCGTCGCGGAGCGTTGCGGCGTCGCCGGGGCCAATGCGGTCATGATGCTGGCCGGTCCGTCGCTGCGGGTCGTTCCGATCACCACCCATGTTCCGCTTGCCGAGGTATCCGGCCTCCTGTCGGTCGACCTGATCGTCGCCAAGGGGCGCGCGACTGCGCGGGGGCTGTCCCGCAATTTCGGGATCGCCACCCCTCGCCTCGCCTTTGCGGGGCTCAACCCCCATGCGGGCGAAAGCGGCACGATCGGGCGCGAGGAAATCGATCTCCTCGAACCGGCGATCGCCCAGCTCCGCGCCGAAGGGATCGACGCCACCGGGCCATTCGCGGCCGACACGCTGTTCCACGCGCGGGCTCGGGCCGGGTACGATGTGGTGCTGTGCTGCTATCACGATCAAGCGTTGGTCCCGATCAAGACGCTCCATTTCGACGAGGGCGTCAACATCACGCTGGGTCTGCCGATCGTGCGGACCTCGCCCGACCATGGCACCGCCTTTGGCATTGCGGGGCAGGACCGGGCACATCCGGGCGCGATGATCGCCGCCATCGCCATGGCGGGTGAAGCAACTCAGCGGCGCGCGCAACCGGCCAACTGACATGAATCCCGTTACGCCGTTGCAACCGCTGCGCGAAGTGATCGCGCGCCATGGCCTGTCCGCATCCAAGTCGCTCGGCCAGAACTTCCTGTTCGACGGGCAGTTGCTGGCCCGCATCGCCGCCATTCCGGGCGACCTGACCGACCAGCAGGTACTGGAGATCGGTCCTGGGCCAGGCGGCCTCACCCGTGCGCTGCTGATGGCGGGCGCCCGGGTGACCGCGATCGAGCGTGACCGGCGCTGCATCCCGGCACTCGCCGAATTATCCGAGGCCTTTCCCGATCGGCTGACGGTGATCGAGGGCGATGCGCTGCGCGTCAATGCGGCGTCGCTGTTCGAGGAGCCGCCGCATATCGTCTCCAACCTGCCCTATAATGTCGGCACGCCATTGCTGGTCGGCTGGCTATCCGGGACATGGCTGCCCTGGTGGAAATCCTGCACGCTGATGTTCCAGAAGGAAGTCGCCGAGCGGATCGTCGCTGCGCCCGACAATTCGGCCTATGGCCGGCTGGCGGTGCTGACCCAGTGGCGCAGCGATGCGCGGATCGCGATGCCGGTCCATCGCTCCGCCTTCACGCCCCCGCCCAAGGTGATGTCGGCGGTCGTCCACATCACGCCGAACGATGCCCCGGACGGCGTGACCTTCCGCACGCTGGAGCGCCTAACCGCGACCGCCTTCGGTCAGCGGCGCAAGATGCTGCGACAGAGTTTGAAGCCCGTGCCGAATGCCGTCGAAGCGCTGGAGTCGATCGGCATCGATCCGGCCCGGCGCGCCGAAACGCTGTCTGTCGCCGAATTCGTCGCGCTCGCACGCGCGCTGGGATGAGGAGGCCCGGCGTTGCCGCCAGGCTCCATCGATCAGTTCTTGGCGGGAACGACCTTGGTTTCCGCCTGAGCCGTGGTGACGGGGGGCGGCCCCTTGGCGATGACCGCGGCCAGCGCTGACGCATCGGCGCAGTCCTGCTTGCACAACGTCTTGATCTTGGTGAGATTGTCCTTGGCCCGCGTCACTGCGCCCTTTTGGACCAGAGCTTCGCCCTGCCCGCGTAGCGCGCGCAAATCGTTGGGATCGAGCAACAGCGCCTCGCGATAGAGCCGGATCGCCTTGCCCGGCAGGCCGCGCGCGTCGGCCACCTCGGCGAGCAGGATGAATGCCGCCCGGTTGCGCGGATCGACCGCCACCGCCGTTTCCAGCACATCCGTTGCCTCGTCGAGATTGCCCGAAGCCTTTAACCCACGCCCCTGTTCCAGCAACTGCATCGAACGAGCGTCGATCTGCGCATCGGGGCGTTGCCCACTGAGCGAGGTGGACACCGAAACCACCGCCAGCGCGGCCGCGACGGCCAGGGACGACAAACGCATGAAGAACTCCGAACTGGGCACAAGGCGGTTACGCTAGCATGGTGCCCGAAGGCAGGCGACAAAAAAGCCGTCCGTCCCATGGCTGGCGGGGTCGAGGCGGCGGCCATGGCCATGCGCCGCGCCGATTGCGCCCGGAAGCACCTCGACCGACCAGCGCGGATGACGATCGCGAAAGGCCGCGACCTGTTCCGTGCCTTCCACGTCGAGCAGCGAACAGACGATATAGATCATCCTCCCACCCGGCTTGACCAGCGCCGCGCCGATATCCAGCACTTGCGCCTGCATCGCCTGTAGCCGCGCCAACCGGTCGGGGCTCAGGCGCCACCGCGCTTCGGGATTGCGCCGCCAGGTGCCGGTGCCCGAGCAGGGCGCGTCGATCAGGACGCCATCGGCCTTGCCAGCCCAATCGGCCAGCATCTCGACCTCTCGACCGGGATTGAGCAGCCGACTCTCGATGATCGTCGCCCCAGCCCTCTCTGCTCGAGGGAGCAGGCGCTGAAGACGCGCGCGATCGACGTCGCAGGCGAGCAGTGCGCCGCGATTGTCCATCGCCGCCGCAAGCTGGAGCGTCTTGCCCCCTGCGCCCGCGCACAGATCCACCAGCCATTCGTCTGGGGCGGCCGCCAGCGCGGCGCCGACCAGCTGGCTGCCTTCATCCTGCACCTCGACAAGACCGGCGCGATAGATGTCGGACTGCTCGACCGGCGTGCCGTTGGGCAGGCGCAGTCCAAGCGGCGCGAGCGGCGTCGGGTTCGCCTCGGGCCATTGCGCCAGCACGGCCTCCCGCGTCGTCGCCAGACTATTGACCCTGACGTCGAGCGGCGCGCGCGAAATCAACGCGGCCTGCTGCGCCTCGGTGAGCCCGGACCGGGTGAGCGCCTCGACCAACCAACTGGGCGCAACACCGCCCTCGGCCCGCGGTTCGTCCGCCAGGATCGGTACGGGGCCATGCGCGGACCCGTCAAAGCTCTCCGCCAGCACCGGATCGAGGTCCGCCAGCGCGAGCATCGCGGCACGGCCACTGGGCGGCATGGGGCCAGCCTGGCGGATAGCGGCATAGACCAGCTCGCGCACCGCCCGCCGGTCTTTCGATCCGGCATAGCGGCGCGTCGAGAAATAGCGGGCGATCAGCGTGTCGGCCGCCGCCCCACCCGCCGCAGCGGATGCGACGACCGCGTCGAGCAACTCGATCGCCGCCTGGGTTCGTGCGGCGGGGGTCATGACGAAGCGCCTTTAAGCTTAGCGGGTTGGATAATTGGGTGCCTCACGCGTGATCGTCACGTCGTGGACATGGCTTTCCTTCAGCCCTGCGCCGGTGATCTGCACGAACTTCGCCCGCTCGCGCAGATCCTTGAGCGTCGCCGATCCGGTATAGCCCATCGCCGCCTTGATGCCGCCGACAAGCTGATGAATCACATCCCGCGCCGGGCCCTTGTACGCGACCTGCCCCTCGATGCCCTCGGGAACCAGCTTCATCTGGTCCTTGATATCGCCCTGAAAATAGCGGTCCGCCGAGCCACGTCCCATGGCACCAACCGAGCCCATGCCGCGATAGGATTTATAGGCTCGTCCCTGATACAGGAACGTCTCACCCGGCGCTTCCTCTGTGCCCGCGAGCAGCGAACCCACCATGCACGCGCCGGCTCCGGCCGACAGCGCCTTGGCGAGATCGCCCGAGGTGCGCAGGCCGCCATCGGCAATGACCGGCACGCCGCTCTTCCAGCCTTCCTCGGCGCAGTCCATGACGGCGGTCAACTGCGGCACGCCCACGCCCGCGACGATACGGGTGGTGCAGATCGATCCCGGTCCGATGCCGACCTTGATCGCGTCGGCCCCCGCGTCGATCAATGCACGGGTCGCCGCCGCCGTGGCGACATTGCCCGCGATCACCTGAACCGTCTCGGAGAGCTTCTTGGCCGCTTCCACGGCGCGCGCCACGTCGCGATTATGACCGTGCGCGGTATCGATGATGACGCAATCGACCTCCGCCTCGACCAGCGCGCGGGTCCGATCGAACCCCTTTTCCCCGACGGTCGAAGCGGCGGCAACACGCAGCCGCCCCGATGCGTCCTTGGTCGCCGACGGATAGGTCACCGCCTTCTCGATATCCTTGACGGTGATCAGGCCGACGCAGCGATAGCTGTCGTCCACCACCAGCAGCTTCTCGATCCGGCGCTGGTGCAGCAGGCGACGGGCCTCGTCCTGCCCGACACCGACCCGCACCGTGGCGAGATCCTCATGCGTCATCAGCTCGGAAACCGGCTGTTGCGGGTTCTCGGCGAAGCGGACGTCGCGGTTGGTCAGGATACCGACCAGCCGGCCGTCAAACTCGACGACGGGAATGCCGCTGATGCGGTGACGCGCCATCAATGCCTGCGCCTCGGCGAGAGTCGCGGTCGGCGAAATCGTGATGGGGTTGACCACCATGCCACTCTCGAACCGCTTGACCTGCCGCACGGCGGCGACCTGCTGCTCGACGGTGAGGTTGCGATGGAGCACGCCCATGCCGCCCAGCTGCGCCATGACGATCGCCATGTCCGCCTCGGTCACCGTATCCATGGCCGCCGACAGGACGGGGATGTTGAGCGCGATCGAGCGGGTCAGTTGCGTGCGCGTGTCCGCGCTGCTCGGCAGAACGTCGGACTCCTGCGGCACGAGGAGCACGTCGTCAAAGGTGAGGCCGAGGCGGATATCCATGGGGCTGCCAAATCCTGCGAAGGGAACAAGTGGCAGGCCATGTAACCAAAGCGAACCGTTCCCGCTAGGCCCTTGCTGCACCGCCATGCTAGAAGCGCGTCGGATCGATCACTGGGGGAGTTTGTCGATGGGCCTGATCATCGCCGCGCTGACGGTGCTGCTCGTGCTGTTATATCTGATGATGTCGATCAAGATCGTCCGTCAGGGCTATCAATACACGATCGAGCATTTCGGCCGCTATACCGGCACCGCCGCGCCCGGTTTCAATTTCTACCCCGCCTTTTTCTACCGTGTCGGGCGACGCGTGAACATGATGGAGCAAGTGATCGACATTCCGGGACAGGAGATCATCACCAAGGACAATGCGATGATCTCGACCGATGGCGTCGTGTTCTTTCAGGTCCTCGATGCACCTAAGGCCGCCTATGAGGTCTCGGACCTCTATGTCGCGCTGCTGAACCTGGTGACGACCAATCTCCGCACGGTCATGGGGTCGATGGACCTCGATGAAACCTTGTCGAAGCGCGACGAAATCAATGCCCGCCTGCTCAACGTCGTCGACCACGCCACAACCCCCTGGGGCGTGAAGATCACCCGCGTCGAGATCAAGGATATCCGTCCGCCAGTGGATATCGTCAATGCCATGGCCCGCCAGATGAAGGCCGAACGCGAGAAGCGCGCCAATATTCTGGAGGCCGAAGGCTCGCGGGCGTCGGAGATCCTGCGCGCCGAGGGGCAGAAGCAGGCCCGCATCCTGGAGGCGGAAGGGCGGCGCGAATCGGCGTTTCGCGACTCGGAGGCCCGCGAGCGCGCCGCCGAAGCGGAAGCCAAGGCGACCCAGGTGGTGTCGGAGGCGATCGCAGCGGGCGGGACACAGGCGATCAACTATTTCGTCGCACAGAAATATGTCGAGGCCGTCGGCAAGTTCGCGACCAGCCCCAATGCCAAGACGATCCTCTTCCCGGTCGAAGCCACACAATTGATCGGCACGCTGGGCGGCATAGGGGAACTGGCCAAGGACGCGCTGCAATCGGCGAAGGGCGCCGCTCCCACGAGCCAAACCCCTCCCGCTCGCAACAGGCCGGGGCCGTTCGACTCCACCGTGTCGTGACGATTGGCGGTCTCGATCCCGCCGCGCTGTGGCTTGCGGCGGGGCTGGTCTTCGGCATTGCCGAATTGCTCGTGCCCGGCGTCTTCCTGATCTTTCTGGCGATCGCAGCCGGTGTGACGGCGCTGACCATATGGACACTGCCCGATCTCCCGATCGGACTGCAACTCGCCGAATTCGCGCTATGGAGCGTCGCCTGCGTGACGATCGGGCGGCGATGGTATCGCCAATATCCCAAAGATAATGGTGCGCCGACGCTCAACGAACCCGCTTTACGGCTGCGGGGCCAGATCGTCACGGTGACGATGCCCATCATAGGCGGCGCGGGACGCGCCAGGCTGGGCGACGGCGAATGGCCGGTTCGCGGACCAGATGCGGAGATCGGAACGCGGCTGCGCATCGCCCATGTCGATGGCGGCGTGCTGCTGGTCGAGGCGATCGACCCGACGGCCTGACGGCGGGAATGGTACGCGGCGATGTGCGAAGATGGTTGAGCCGTGCTGCGCTTTGGCCTAACCGAAGCGCATGACCGCTTCGATCGCACTGGTCGATGACGACCGGAACATCCTGACCTCCGTCTCGATCGCGTTGCAGGCGGAAGGTTTCCTCACGCGGATCTATGCGGATGGTGAGGCCGCGCTCAAGGCGCTGATCGACAATCCGCCCGACCTGGCGATCTTCGACATCAAGATGCCGCGCATGGATGGGCTGGAACTGCTTCGCCGCCTTCGCGAGAAGAGCCAGATCCCGGTGATTTTCCTCACCAGCAAGGACGACGAGCTGGACGAAGCGCTAGGGCTGGCGATGGGCGCGGACGATTACATCGCCAAGCCCTTTTCGCAGCGGCTGCTGATCGCCCGCATCCGGGCCATCCTGCGCCGGTCGGAACATGCCGGGCAAATGCAAGGGGCGTCGAGCCCGGACGCGCAGGGGCCGCTGACGCGCGGCCCACTCGCCATGGACCCGGCGCGCCATAAGGTGACCTGGAAGGACCAGGCGGTAACCCTCACAGTCACCGAATTCCTGATTCTGGAGACACTGGCCCAACGCCCGGGCATCGTCCGGACGCGCAACCAGTTGATGGATGCCGCCTATCAGGACGATATCTATGTCGATGACCGGACGATCGACAGCCATATCAAGCGGTTGCGGCGCAAGTTCCGACAGGTAGATCCCGAATTCGACGCCATCGAGACGCTCTATGGCGCTGGCTACCGATTCTCCGAGGAGTGAAGCTCCCGACCTCGCGCTGCGCTGGTCGGGCCAGATTTCGCTGACCCAGCGAATTCTGGCGCTCAATATCTTTACCCCGCTCCTGCTGGCGGGCGGCTTCTTTTACCTCGATTCCTATCGAACGCGACTGCTCGACAATCGGGTGATGCAGGCGCTGCGCGAGGTCCGCCTGATGGGCGAAGCACTGGGCGCGGCGCGCCCGGATGCGCGGGATGCACTGGTGATTCGCCTCGCCCGCGACACGGGCGGGCGCGTCCGGCTCTATGGTCAGAATGGCCAGGTCCGCGCGGACAGCCGCGAGATGGGCGTGCGGAACTTCGTGCTGCGCGATCCGGATAAGCAGGATTGGGGACAGGCCATCGCCCGTTTCCTCGACGCGGGCATCGACACCGTTGTCGGTGCGGCCCGGCCGCCGCTTTATCGCGAACGGCGCGGCGCGACCGAGTGGCCCGATGTCATGGCCGCCCGGCAAGGAAAGGTGTCCGCCTCGGTCTGGCGTGCGCCCGATCGCACCCCGGTCATTACCGCCGCAGCGCCCTTGCCCGGCGGCGGCGCGATCATGTCGACCGAGAATGCGCGCGTCATCACCGAGACGGTGCGTATCGAGCGCTTCCGCCTCAGCGTGCTTCTCGCGATGGTGGCAATGATCTCGGTGCTGCTCTCGCTCTTCCTAGCGCGGACGATCGTAAGGCCGTTGCGACGACTGGCGCGCGCGGCAGTGCGGGTGCGGCTGGGACGCGCGCGCGAGGTCGTCGTCCCCCGGCTCCCCGATCGGCGGGACGAACTGGGGATGCTGGCGCGCGCGCTGTCCGATATGAGTCTTGCGCTCCGGGCGCGCATCGATGCGACCGAGGCCTTTGCCGCCGACGTCACCCATGAACTGAAAAATCCGCTCGCTTCGCTGCGCTCCGCCGTCGAGACGCTGGAAACGATCCGCGACCCCGGCCTTCAGACCCAACTCCTGGCGGTGGTGCGGGACGATGTCCGGCGGCTCGACCGGCTAATCACCGACATCTCCGACGCCTCGCGCCTCGACGCGCAACTCAGCCGTGCCAAATTCGATCCGGTCGACCTGGGAGCGCTGATCCAGGGTCTTATCGACCAACGTCAGGCCCGCGGGGTGGAACGCGGCATCCGCCTGCGTTTCGACGCGACCGACCCGGAGCCCGCCATCATCTCAGGCGAGGGGGCGCGGCTGGAACGGGTATTTGAAAATCTGATCGCCAACGCCCTCTCCTTTTCACCCGATCAAGCGACCGTCGCGATCAGCCTGGCCCGCGACGAAGAGGACTGGGTCGTGCGCGTCGAGGATGAAGGCCCCGGCGTTCCCGCGGAGGCGCGTGAGGCGATTTTCCGCCGCTTTCATTCGGTCCGCCCAGTCAGCGAGGATTTCGGTCGGCATTCGGGCCTGGGTCTGGCCATCGCGCGGACCATCGTGGAGGCGCATCAAGGCCGCATCCATGTCGAATCGCGTGAGGACCGCATAAGCGGCGCGCGGTTCGTCGTTCGCCTGCCGCGCGCGGTCATGGCATGACCGACGGTCCATTGCCCGTCCCGGCGTTGATCCATGCCACCTGTGTTGCGATCGGCGACACAGGCGTGCTGTTGCGCGGGGCCTCCGGATCCGGAAAATCGGATCTCGCGCTGCGTCTGATCGACCGGGGCGCGGAACTGGTCAGCGACGATTATTGTCATGTGTCCGCGATCGAAGGACGCCTGTACGTCACCCCGCCGGATAGGATTGCCGGACGTATAGAGGTTCGCGGCGTCGGCATCCTGGCCCTTCCCTATCGGCCGTTTGCCATCGCCGGTCTGGTCGTGGATCTGGGCGAGGAGCCTCGCCTCCCCGACCCGGCCGAAACGGTCATCGCCGGGATGACCGTGCCGCTGGTGTCGATCACCCCCTTCCCCGCCTCCGCCCCGATCAAGATCGAACGTCTGGTCGCATGCCTCAAGGACAATGCCTGATGGATCGCAAACGCATTCTGCTGGTCACCGGCATGTCCGGCGCCGGCACTTCGACCGTTCTCAAGACCTTGGAGGATCTGGGGTGGGAGGTGGTCGACAACCTGCCGTTGATCCTGCTCGACAGCCTGCTGGACGCGCCACCGCCCGCAGGCATGGAAGGCCGCAACCGGCCCCTGGCCATCAGCCTGGGCGTTCGCACCCGCGACTTCGATCCGCACCGGGTCGTGGAGCGCGTGGAGCGGTTGAAGGATAGCCCCCGCCTCGCCATCGAATCGCTCTTCCTCAATTGCGGGGGGACCGAGTTGAAGCGACGCTATGCCGAAACCCGGCACCGTCATCCGCTGGCGCTCGATCGTGCGGCGGACGACGGCATCGCGTATGAACGCGCGCTGTTGGGGCCGTTGCGCGATATGGCGGATCGCTTGCTCGATACCACCAACATGACCAGCAACGATCTGGGCCAGTGGATTCGCGCCAATTACGCGGTCGAAGGGCTCAGCGAGCCGGTGCTGACGGTCACGTCGTTCGGTTTTTCCAAGGGGCTGCCGCGAAACGCCGACCTGGTGTTTGACATGCGCTTCCTGCGCAATCCGCACTGGTCCGCGGACTTAAGGCCCGGCACGGGACTCGACAAGCCGGTGATCGACTATATCCGCCACGATCCCGCCTATGAGACCACGATGGAGCAGCTTGAAGCGCTGCTCACGACGCTGGTTCCGCGCTATATCGCCTCGGGGAAATCCTATATCACCATCGCGATCGGCTGTACCGGCGGGCGGCATCGGTCGGTTCACGTCGCCGAACGGATCGCGGGACGGTTGCGCCAGAACGGTTTTTCGCCCACGGTGATGCATCGTGATTTGGGTGCCGTGCCAAAAGACTCCCTCGAAGCCGGGCCGGCCAAGCAATGATGGATATGCGTGTCTGACATGATCGGTCTGGTTCTGGTGACCCACGGGCGGCTCGCCGATGAGTTCGTCACCGCGATGGTCCATGTCGTCGGCCCCCAGGAGCGGATTGCGACCATCGCGATCGGCCCGGATGACGATATGGAGGAACGCCGCGCCGATATCGCGGCGGCGATCGGCGCGGTCGATGCCGGTCGCGGCGTCATCGTGCTGACCGATCTGTTCGGCGGCACGCCGTCCAATCTCGCCATCTCGCTGATGGACCGCGGTCGGGTGGAAGTAATCGCGGGCATGAACCTGCCGATGCTGATCCGCCTGGGCTCCGCACGCAAGTCGATGCAGGTGGTCGATGCCGTCGCTGCCGCGCGTGAGGCGGGGCGCAAATATATTTCCGTCGCGTCCGAAGTGCTGGGCGAGGCCGCTGCATGAGCGCGCGGACGCGGACGGTCCTCATCACCAATCGGCGCGGCCTTCACGCCCGGGCCAGTGCCAAGTTCGTAACCCTGGCCTCCAGCCAGCCCTGTGAAGTCCGCGTGGCCAAGGACGGCAGCACGGTGACGGGCACCTCGATCATGGGATTGATGATGCTGGGTGCCGCGATGGGCGACAGCATCACGATCAGTGCGGATGGCAATGGTGCCGACGCCACGGTCGAGGCACTGGTCGCGCTGGTGGAAGCGAAATTCGGCGAAGACTGACATGCCCCGTGAAATTACTGCCTATTCCAACCCGCTCATCAAATGGGCTCGGGACCTGCGCGACAAGCGCCACCGCCGCGAAGCCCGCCAGTTTCTGGCCGAAGGGTTGCGCATCCTGACCGAGGCGCGCGAGACGGGGCGGCTGCCCAGCCTGTTGTTCTTCGCCAAGCCCTCGGCACATCATCCGCTTGTCCAGGAACTGGTGCGCGCCGTGGAAGCCGCGGGCGGCGAAGCCATCGAGACGACGCCGGACATCCTGTCCAAATTGTCGGGCAAGGACAATCCGCAGGCGGTGGTCGGGGTCTTCGACGAATTCACGTCGACCCTGGCGGGGCTGGACCGGTCCTCATCGGGGATCTGGCTGGTCGCCGAGCGATTGCGCGATCCCGGCAACCTGGGCACGATCCTGCGTACCGGCGATGCGGTCGGTGCCGGCGGGTTGATCCTGGTCGGCGAGTGCGTCGATCCCTTCTCGGTCGAGGCGGTGCGCGCCAGCATGGGCGCGCTGTTCACGATACCGATCGTGCGGACCGAATGGCAGCCCTTTCTTAACTGGTTGCGCGAGGGCCCCGGCCAGTTGGTCGGCCTGAGCCTCGACACCGATTTCGACTATCGCGGCGCGCGCTATGCCGCGCCGACCTTCCTGCTGACCGGCAACGAGGCGCAGGGCATGCCAAGCGACTATGCCGCCGCGTGCGATCTGCTGGTCAAGATACCGATGCTGGGCAAGGCCGACAGCCTGAATGCCGCAGTAGCGACCGCGGTGATGGCCTATGAGGTATTGGCCCAGCAAGGCGGCACGACGCGCAAGGCCTGACGCGGAAAGCGCGATGAGATCCGACAGCATGTCGGCTTACCGTCACCCATCGCGCTGAAGGGCCGCCCCTGTTCGGACCGGGGCAGCGATCAATCCTCAGGCTTCGCTCGCCTCCGGGCGTTCGATCGCCGGCATCAACTTGGTCAACGGCCGTGCGGCCTGCTCGACCATCGGGGGCGAATCGATGCTCTTGCCCGCCGTATCGATGTTGAGTGCCTCGAACCGCTTGGCGCTGGTCAGCACCTGGCTTTCCAGACTCCCGACAAAGGCATTGTAGGCGGTCATCGCCGTGTCGAGATTTTTGCCCAGCCGGGACACATGGCCGCCCATCACCGCGAGCCGTGCGTAGAGCTCCTTGCCGAGCGTCCCGATCTGCCGCGCTTCCTGCGCCAGCTTTTCCTGTCGCCATACGGCCGCCACGGTGCGTGCGATCGCGATCAGATTGGTCGGAGTTGCCAGCAACACTTTCTTGTCGAAGGCGAAATCCCACAGAGTCGGATCATGCTCCAGTGCGGCGGACAGGAAATGCTCGCCCGGCACGAACATGATGACATAATCGGGGGCGTCCTCGAACTGGTTCCAATAGCTCTTATTGCCCAGCCCATTCACATGCGCGCGCATCGCGGCGGCATGGCGCGACAGGCCCAGCTGCCGCTCGGCCTCGTCGACCGCGCCGAACGCATCCTGATAGTCGTTGAGCGAGACCTTGGCGTCGATCACCAACGCCTTGCCGCCGGGTACGCGCACGATCACATCGGGGCGCAGACGACCGCCCTCCCCGTCCGCGACGCTGACCTCGGTCTGGAAATCGGCCTGTTCGGAGAGGCCACAGCTTTCCAGCACATTGCGCAACTGCTGCTCGCCCCAGCGCCCGCGCGCCTTGGGCGCATTGCGCAATGCGTTGACCAACTTGGCCGCTTCGCCAGAGACCCGTTCCTGGCCGATCCGCATCGCTTCGATCTGGCCCTTCAATTCGCCAAAAGCGTCACGGCGTTCATCCTCGACCTTGCGCACGCCTTCCTCATAGCGCTGGAGGCGTTGATGGACGGGATCGAGCAACGCCTTGAGGGTCTGGCCCGACGCTTCCTCGGATTGGCGGAAGCGGGCCTCGGCACGTTCCAGAAACTGGCGCTGCGCCACTTCCAGCGCGCGGGCCGCCGCCTCGCCAAATTGCGCATTGATCTGCTCGCGCGCCTGGCCGAGCGCTTCCAGCGCCTGCACATGGGCAGCCTCGCGCTCCTGCGCGCGCGCTCGCAACTCGGCCAATTCGCGCAGCGCCGCGTTCCGCTCGGCCTCGACCGCGTCGCGCGCCGTGCGGATCACGTCCAGATCGGCGGCACGTCCCCGCAACTCGGCCAGCGCTTGCAAGGCGTCACCACGCTCACGCTGGGCGACGTCGCACGCCGCGCGAAGCGGCTCGATCTCCGCCACGCGGGCCTGTGCCGCCGCCAACTCGGCGGTCAGCCCCTCGGCCTTGCGCCGCGCGGCCAACCATCCGGCCAGCCCCCCGACGAGCAGAGCCAGCAGCGCAACAACGATCAACTCGGGCATCATGAAAACCTGTCAGTACGAAAGACAGGCAGGAACATAGATCGAACGGAGCCGATCGAACAGCCCCATTCAAGTGCGGTGAGGCGGTTCAGCCGCCCTTGCGGATCTTGGTCAGCTTACGCATCAGCATATCGCGCTTCAGGCGGCTGACATGATCGATGAAGAGCACGCCGTTCAGATGGTCGATCTCATGCTGCATGCAGGTGGCAAGCAGGCCGTCCAGTTCCGCCTCATGTGCCTCGCCCTTTTCGTCGAGCCACTTGACCTGGCACCTCGCGGGACGCTTGACCTCCGCATATTGCTCGGGGATCGACAGACAGCCTTCGTTATAGGTCGACACTTCGTCGCTGACCGACAGGATTTCCGGATTGATATAGGCATGCGGGTTCTTGACCGGCTTGCCGTCCTCATCCTCTCCTTCCTGAAGGTCGATGACCAGCACGCGCTGGTCCACGCCCACCTGGATAGCGGCCAGGCCGATGCCATGGGCATCATACATGGTGTCGATCATGTCGGTGACGAGTTGACGAATGCCATCGTCGACCACCTCGACCGGCTTGGAGACGAGACGCAGACGGGGGTCGGGAACTTCGACAATAGGAAGAATGGCCATGGTCGTTCGCTACGGCGGGCGTCGCAGAGCGTCAAGATCGCGCTCAGGCCACGGGGCGACGCGCGCGCAGCGCCTGCGCCAGCGTTCCTTCGTCCAGATAGTCGAGTTCACCCCCCACGGGAAGGCCGTGCGCCAATTGCGTGACGCGAATGGGAAACCGCTCGATCCGTTCGGCGATGTAGTGTGCCGTTGTCTGCCCCTCGAGCGTCGCGTTCATCGCCAGCACAACCTCATCGATCCCCCCGGCCTCGATCCGGCGTACCAGCGCGTCGATCGCCAGATCCTCCGGTCGCACCCCCTCCAGCGCGGACAGTCGGCCACCCAGCACATGGAAACGCCCCGGAAACAGGCGCGAGCGCTCCAATGCCCAAAGGTCCGCCACTTCCTCGACGACGCATAGGGCCGCGGTGTCCCGGCGCGGGTCGACACAGATGGCGCAAGGGTTGGCGGTATCGATATTGCCGCAGACCGAACAGGTCTCCAGCCGCGCCTCGACGGCCGACAGCGCGGACAGGAGCGGCGACAATGCCGCCTCGCGTTTCTTGAGCAGGTGCAGGACCGCGCGCCGCGCCGAACGCGGGCCAAGGCCGGGAAGCCGTGCCAGCGCCTGGGTCAGCGCCTCGATCTCGGGGGATGCCATGACCGACCAGATAGGGGCTTGCGCGTCATCCCGCCAGCGCAGAGAGGCATCGGCATTATGCGGATCATCTTCATGGGCACGCCGGGCTTTGCCGTTCCGGTTCTGGATGCGCTGGCCGAAGCCGGGCATGATGTCGTCGCCAGCTACAGCCAACCCCCACGCCCCGGCGGGCGGCGGGGACGACAACTGGTAGCCTCGCCGGTACAGGCCCGCGCGGAAGCGCTGGGCATCCCCATACGCACCCCGGTGTCGCTTCGCGTGGCGCACGAGCAGAACGCCTTTGCCGAGCTTGATGCAGACGTCGCCGTCGTCGCCGCCTACGGCCTGATCCTGCCACAGCCGGTGCTGGACGCGCCGCGGCTGGGATGCCTGAACGTCCATGGTTCGCTCCTGCCGAGATGGCGCGGCGCGGCCCCGATCCAGCGCGCGATCCTGGCCGGCGACGTGGTGACCGGGGTCGGCATCATGCAGATGGAAGCGGGACTGGACACCGGGCCGGTCCGGCTGGAGGATTCGACGCCGATTGGCCGCAAGACGACGGGGGAGTTGACCGACGAATTGTCGGCGATCGGCGCGCGGTTGATGGTCCGCGTGTTGGAAGATCCGGAACGCTATCCCCCGCGCCCGCAGCCCGACAGCGGCGTCACCTATGCCGCGAAGATCGACAAGGCCGAAACCCGGCTGGACTTCACCAGCCCCGCGATCGAACTGGAACGCAAGGTCCGTGCCTTCGTACCGGCCCCGGGTGCCTGGTTCGAGGTGCAGGGCGAACGGGTCAAGCTGCTCGCAGCCCAATGCGTCGACGGTCGCGGCGCACCGGGCGAAGTGCTGGATGACCAATTGACGATCGCGTGCGGCGAAGGAGCCCTCCGCGCCGTCTCGGTCCAACGCGCCGGACGCGGCGTGTCGAGCGCGGAGGAATTGCTGCGCGGCTTTCCCATTCCGGCGGGGACCCGGCTTTGACGCGGTTCGCGCTGACGGTGGAATATGACGGCCGCCCCTTCATGGGCTGGCAACGCCAGTCGCACGGGCCGAGTGTGCAGCAGACGATCGAGGATGCGATCCACGCCGTGACCGGCGAACGCACCGCCGTCCACGCGGCGGGCCGTACCGACGCGGGCGTCCATGGCCTGGCGATGCGGGCGCATGTCGATATCGAAAAGGCCATCGCCCCGTTCCGCCTGATGGAGGCGATCAACGCTCGCGCACGCCCGGCCCCCGTCGCGATCCTCGACTGCATCGAAGTCGCCGGCGACTGGCATGCGCGCTTCTCCTGTATCCGCCGCTCCTACGAATACCGGATCGTCAACCGCCGCGCGCCCTTGACCCATGAGGCGGGTTTGGCGTGGCAGGTGCCCCAGCCGCTCGATGCCACCACGATGGCGGAGGCCGCTGAGCGGCTTGTCGGACGTCACGATTTCACGACCTTCCGCTCCGCCCATTGTCAGGCGGACAGCCCGGTGCGCACGCTCGACCTGCTCAGCGTCGAACGCGACGGCGACCGCGTGATCGTCCGCGCCGCCGCCCGTTCCTTCCTGCACCATCAGGTCAGGTCGATGGTCGGTTGCCTTGCCTATGTCGGCATGGGACGCTGGACCCCCGATGACGTCGGACAGGCATTGGCGGCGTGCGACCGGGCCCGGCTGGCGCTCAACGCCCCATCCGATGGCCTGTTCTTCGTCCGCGCCGATTACCCGGCCGGGTCCTGACGCACGAAACGCGCCGCCAGTTCGACATGCGTTGACCAGCGGAATTGGCCCACCGGCTGCACCCAATCGAGCCGCCAGCCGCGATCGACCATCGCCCGGGCGTCGCGCGCGAAGCTTGATGGATTGCACGAGACATAGGCGACCGCCGGGACATTGGCCTCGGCCAGCGCATCCGCCTGGTCCCGCGCCCCGGCGCGCGGCGGATCGAGGACGATCGCGTCGAACCGATCCAGTTCGGCCTTGGTCAGCGGACGGCGATAGAGGTCACGATGCTCGGCAAAGACCGCGCGCCCCTGCGCGTTGGCGGCTCCCTTGAGCGACAGGATCGCATCGCGCGCGCCCTCGGCCGCATAGACTTTGCCGGGCAGCGCCAGCGCGAAGGTGCCCAGCCCGGCGAACAGATCGGCGGTGGTGCGAGGATTGCCGACGGCCTCGCGAACCGCCGCGACCAGCGCCGCTTCGCCATCGGTGGTCGCCTGAAGAAACGCGCCGGGCGGCAAAGGCACGGCAACGCCGCCCAGCGTGATCGTCACAGGCTCGGGCTCCCAGCGCGTCTCCGCGCCCAGCCCGTCATCGACCGAAAAGCGCGCGACATCGTGGCGCTGACAAAAACCGATGATCGCTTCCGCCGCTTCCAGTCCGTCGGGGGAAAAGCCGGTCAGCAATATGTCGGCCCCCTGATCGGCAAGCGTCAGATGGACATCGCCCCGCCGCTTGAAACCCAGCCGTTGCAGGAGTGCCCGCAAGGGAGCGATCAGCGCGAACAACTGCGGATCCAGGATATGGCATTCGGCGATGTCGACGATCGCGTGGCTCTTCTCTTCCGAAAAGCCGATCAGGACGCGCCCGCCCTTCGCCTCGGCATGCAGCGTCGCCCGGCGGCGGCTTCGCGGCGGCGAGAGATGCGCAGGGCGCAGCGGCGCGCTCAACCCCTGCGCGTCGAGGGCCGAGGCGATCCGGTCCGTCACGAATCCGGCATAGCTTTCATCGTCCAGATGCTGGAGCTGGCATCCCCCACAGCGGGGAAAATGGTCGCATGGCGGGGTCTGGTGATGCGGGCCGGGGACGATGGTGCCATCGACAGCGAGCGTGTCGCCGGGGGCGGCGAAGGACGCATGGCGGCCATTGTCGGTCACGCCGTCGCCACGCGCGGCGACGCGGATAATGATATCGGTCATATGGTCAGCCTCTGACGGCCGAAAGCGCATCTGCCAAGTCGTCCGCGATGAAAGCCGCCCCGCAACGTCGTGCCGCTTCGCCATGCAACCACACGCCCGCCTCCGCAGCCTCCAGCGGATCGAGCCCGGCGGCCAGCATCGCGCCGATCGTACCCGCCAGCACATCGCCTGTTCCGGCGGTCGAAAGCCAGGGGCTGGCCGGCGGGAAGAAGATCGTCCGCCCATCGGGGGCCGCGATCACTGTATCGGCGCCCTTGAAGACCACGACCGATCGCGTCGCCGCTGCGGCTTTCCGAGCGCGCTCCGGTTTGGATGCGTCCGAATCGCCGAACATATGCGCGAACTCGCCACCATGCGGCGTCAGGATCTTCACGCCGATATGGTCCGCCAGCGCCATGGCCTCGATCAGCCGGAGCGCGTCGCCATCGATCACCAGCGGCCGTCCACTGCCCAACGCCGCCCCGAGACGCGCCCGTGCCGTGTCGTCGCGGCCCAGGCCTGGACCGATGACGATGGCACCGATCCGGTTGTCGGTCAGGGATTCCGGCGTGTAGCTTCGCCGGACGATCGCATTCGGGCCTAGCGCCACCCCCGTGCGATCATCGAGATGAAGGACATAGCCCGCCCCCGCCCGCAGGGCGGCAGTCGCGGCAAGTTCCGCCGCGCCGCCCATCGCACCCGCGACGATCGCCACCATGCCCCGGCTATATTTGTGCGACGACGCATCGGGATGGGGCAACCGCGGCAAGCTGGCGACGCGCGCGCCGCCGCCGATTGGAATGCCGATATCGATCAGCCGTACCTGCCCCACGCACCGCGCCGCCGGTTGTACCAAATGGGAGGGCTTTATCGCGCCGGTCGCGAGCGTGACGTCGAAAGCAGGCACATCGGCGAGCAACCGACCGGCATCGCTCTCGATCCCGCTGGGCAGGTCGACCGCGATGCGCAGGATGGCCGCGTCCGCGCATCGGCGAAGAACCGTCATGATCCGTTCGTCGGGGGCTCTGGACAGGCCGGTGCCAAAGATCGCATCGACCAGCACGGGTGCCGGCGCAACGTCATCCCAAGACACTACGGGACCGTCCCACAGGGAGCGTGCCCAACGCGCGGTCTCGCTGCGTGGCTCGCCGAACGCCGCGACGCGAACCGGCTGGCGCTGTCGTCGAAGCGCCGCCGCCGCGACGAAACCATCGCCGCCATTATGACCCGGACCACAAAGAACAAGGACCGGGCGCCCCGCCGCCAGCCGGAGTATGGCCTGGGCGATGCCTTCGCCCGCCCGGCGCATCAACGCGATCTCCGTGGTGCCGGCCGCCATGGCCGCCGCCTCGGCTGCGCGCATCGCCTGCGCGGTCAGCACCGGGCGACCCGCGCTCGGGATCATCGCGCGCTGACGGTCGCGGGAAGTTTGTACCGGTCGCTCCCGATCGTCACGGCAATCTGGCGATCGCCATCGACCGCGACCTGCGCGGATTGGGCGCCATCGGCGGCCACCACGCCGCGGCCGTCCCGTGTCACTCGAAGCCGACGAAAGCCGCCATCCGGATGGCGCAGCGTCAGGACGACCGCCTCGGCATCGGCGGACTGCTCCACCGTGCAGCCATCCGAAAATTGACCCGCGCCACCCAAGGCACAGGGTATGGCAAGCCCCGGATTCTGGCGCGGCCCCGCCGAGGCCGAGCCACCCTCCTCCGAGGCGCTCGTGCCCCAACAACCGGCCAGGGCGATTGCCCCGGCCAGCCAGACGGACTCAGATATCCGCATAGACATGGCGCTCCGACCGGGCGCCTGGATGAGTGACTGCGCCCTGATGCGCAGGACCGACATTCTGGGCATAGCGCCACAACACACCGGATTGATAATCGTTCATGCGCGGGCTCCAGCGGGCACGTCGCTCGGCCAGAATATCCTCCGCCACGTCGAGATCGATCGTCCCGGCCTCGGCATCGATGCGAATGACGTCGCCATCCTCGACCAGCGCGATCGGGCCGCCCTCGGCGGCCTCCGGGCCGACATGGCCGATGCAGAAGCCGCGCGTGCCGCCCGAGAAACGGCCATCGGTGATGAGCGCCACCTTCTCCCCCAGCCCCTGCCCATACAGAGCGGCCGTGGTCGACAGCATCTCACGCATGCCTGGGCCGCCCTTGGGCCCTTCATAACGGATGATGATGACCGATCCCTCCATAATGGCGCGTGCCTCGACAGCCGCAAAGGCCTCCTCCTCGCAATCGAAGACACGCGCCACGCCCTCGAACTGAAGCCGCTTCATACCAGCGACCTTCACGATCGCACCTTCGGGCGCGAGCGTCCCGCGCAGGCCGACCACGCCGCCGGTCGGGGTGATCGGCGTCTTGACGTCATAGATGACCTTCTGGTCCGGGTTCCACGTCACCTCGTCGATATTCTCGGCCAGCGTCTTGCCGGTGACCGTAAGGCAATCGCCATGCAGATAGCCGCCCTCCAGCAGCGTCTTCATCAGCATATAGGCGCCGCCCGCCTCATACATATCCTTGGCGACATAACGGCCGCCGGGCTTGAGGTCGGCGATGTAGGGCGTGGTCTTAAAGATTTCGGCGACGTCGAACAGGTCGAAGTCTATTCCAACCTCGTTGGCCATCGCGGGCAGGTGGAGCCCGGCGTTGGTCGAACCACCGGTCGCCGCCACGACGCGCGCCGCATTCTCGAACGCTTCGCGCGTGCAGATGTCGCGCGGGCGGATATTGCGCGCGATCAGTTCCATCACCTGCTCGCCCGCCGCCTCGGCGATGCCCTGCCGATCGAGAAAAGGCGCCGGCATCATGTTGCTGTTGGGCAGCGACAGACCGATCGCCTCCGCCACGCACGCCATGGTGTTCGCGGTGAACTGACCACCGCAGGCTCCATGTCCCGGACAGGCGACCTTTTCGAGCGCGATCAGGTCATGGAGCGGACAATTGCCCGCCGCATGCTGGCCCACCGCCTCGAACACGTCGACCACGGTCACGTCGCGATCCTGGTACCGTCCCGGCATGATCGATCCGCCATAGACGAAGATCGACGGCACGTTCAGGCGCAGCATCGCCATCATCATGCCGGGCAACGACTTGTCGCACCCCGCGAATCCGACCAGCGCGTCATAGCAATGCCCACGCACCGAGAGCTCGACCGAGTCGGCAATCACTTCACGGCTGACCAGCGAGGCCTTCATGCCCTGATGACCCATCGCAATGCCGTCGGTCACGGTGATGGTGTTGAACCGGCGCGGCAAGCCGCCGCCGCGGATCACGCCGCCCTGCGCGGCATCGGCCTGCGCATCCAGCGTCGTGTTGCACGGCGCGGAATTGTTTCCGGCACTGGCCAGCGCGACGAACGGCTTGGCGATATCCTCTTCCTGGATACCCATTGCGTAATAATAGCTGCGATGCGGCGCGCGTTCTGGACCGACGGACACATGGCGCGACGGCAGGCGGGATTTGTCGAATTGGCGTGTCATGGCGCAGCCCTATGTCGCCAGACAGGGGGTTTGCGCAAGCAAATTTCGCGGTGATGGCACGTTCTCCATCGCGCGAACCCGCTTCACGCCCCGATCAGAGCGACCCGAGCGCCTGCGCCACGCCGTCCATCGTGAAGGGTTTTTGCAACCGGGGACGATCGCGAAAGCGCTCATCGACCGACTCATCCGACCCGCCGGTGGCGAAGACGAAGGGGACGCCTCGCTCGGCCAGCGCTTCGGCGATCGGGGCGCTCGTCTCGCCACCGCGCAGATTGACGTCGAGAATCGCTGCGTCGATGCCGCCTTCGGCCACACGGGCCAAAGCATCGTCTACGTTATCCACCGTTCCCGCGACCTTTTTGTCGAGGACGTCGAGGAAATCCTCGAGCATCATGGCGATCAGGGGTTCATCCTCCACGATGAGGATCTGCACGGGGTCTGTCATCGACATCGCCATATCATGGTTTACGCTAACCGCCAGCGGGTTGTTGCCTAAGCGCCAACTGGGTGGCTTCGGCCAGTTGCTGGACCGAAAAGGGTTTGGGCAGGAAACCGACATTGGGCAGCGTGATCGACTTGCGCAGTTGTTCCTCGGCATATCCCGACATGAACAGGACGGCGAGGTCCGGATAACGCTGTCGCACGCGCGCGACCATCGTGGGGCCGTCCATCGTTGGCATGACCACATCGGAAATCAGCAGGTCGGGCTTGCCGTGGCGGTCGAGCAGTTCCAGCGCCGCCTCGCCGTTTTCGGCCGACAGCACGGTATAGCCCTGGCGCGACAGCGCCCGTTCGGCCACCGCGCGCACCATGTCCTCGTCCTCCACCAGCAGGATGGTGCCCGATCCCCAGGGCGTCGTGGTGCGCACCGGCGGCGCGCCAGACGGCGCCGTGCTGGTCGTGACCGCAGGCGTGGCATGTACGGGCAGATAGATGCTGAAGGTCGCGCCCTTGCCCGGAGGAGAATCCGCGAAGATATAGCCACCCGACTGTTTGATGATGCCATAGACGGTCGACAGGCCCAGCCCCGTGCCCTTGCCCAGTTCCTTGGTAGTGAAGAAGGGCTCGAAGATCTTGGGCAGGGTTTCGGGCGGGATGCCCGTGCCATTGTCGCTGATGATCAGCGCCGTGTAATCGGCGACCGGCAGGATGTCGTGCTTCATCGCGCGGACATCGGCCATCGAAACGGCGCGGGTCTGGATCGTCAGGGTGCCGCCCCCCGCCGGCCTGCTGTCCAGGATCGCGTCGCGCGCATTGACCGCCAGATTGACGACCACCTGCTCCAACTGCCCGGGATCGGCGCGGACCGGGCCCAGATTGCGCCCATGGCTGACGTCGAGCCGCACCCTTTCCCCCAACAGGCGCTTGAGCAGGTTCGACACCTCGGACACGACATCGGGCAGTTGCAGGATCTGCGGGCGTAGCGTCTGCTGGCGCGAGAAGGCCAGCAATTGTCGGGTCAGGCTGGCGGCACGGTTGGAGTTGGTCCGAATCTGCTGGATATCGTCATAATCGCTGTCGCCCGGCGAATGGCGCATCAGCATCAGATCGCAATGCCCGATGATCGCGGTCAGGATATTGTTGAAGTCATGCGCGACGCCCCCGGCGAGCTGGCCCACCGCCTGCATCTTGGTCGCCTGCGCCACTTCGCGCTTGAGGCGGCTTTCCTCCGAATTGTCCTTGAGGCTGAGCAGGACCGCCGCCTCGCCCATGCCGCGCGCGCCCGCGATCGTCAGCGCCACGGGTTCTTCGGGGTGGTCCTTCAACCGGACCGCCATGTCGGCCGAATGGGTCGCGCCGCCCGCGAAGCGGCGAATGGCGTCCGCCACCGCCGCCTTGTCCTCGCGCACCACCAGATCACCGGGGTAAAGTGGTGGGTTGGCGACGTTCACCCCCGCCGCGCGCATGAAGGCCGAGTTCATCTGGATGAATCGTCCGTCGCGATCCACCAGCGCGATGCCGAAGGGCATGAGCGACACCAGACCCCGCACATGGCTGGCCGCGCCCGTACCCGCGCCGGCGAGGATCTGCTCTTCCTCGTCGAGCAGGACCACCAGCATTGGGGCGCCATCGCCTTCGACAAAGGGCAGTTGCAGGATGCGCAGGCATTGCGGCTTGTCGGCTTCGGCCGCGAAACGGACCTGACCGCGCGCGTCATTTGCCAGGAAGGCGGCGAAGTCACGACCGATGATCGACTGGCTGGCGCTTCCCGTCGCGCGCGCGGACAAGACACGATTGGCCGCACGCACGCGACCATCGGGCGTCACCAGCGCCGTCATCACGCCCGCCGCGCCCAATCGATCGCCATGGACCCCGCCGATCAGCCCCTCGACCGTTTCCGCCAGATCCTGTTCTTCGGCGATGACGAAGCGCCAGACCAGCAGATCCGCCTCGTCCCCGGCCCGCGTCACCAGCGCCGACAACTCGGTCCCCATCACCGCGATCCGGTCCGCCCGGCCCAGCCCGTCGCGCCAGGCGGCGCGTCCGGCCTGCGCCAGCGCCTCGACGCACGGCGGGTCGAGCGGCACGCCGGGCGGCGTCGGGATGCTGGGGAACAGCGCGACATAGGCGTCATTCGCGCAGACCAGCCGCCCCGCGCGGTCGGTTACCGCGATCGCGTCGCTGCTAGCATCGGCCACGACGCGCGCGAAATCCCAATCGATCGCCCGCCGCGTCGACGCATTGCGCGGATTGAGCAGTCGCGAACCCAGCACCGCGCCGAAGACGAGAATCGCGGCACCCAGAAACCCCGCCGCCACGATCCAGTCATGGACCACCAGGAACAGCAGGGCCGCCGCCACCACGCCACTCGACACCGAAACGAGCGCGGCGGTTCGCAGCGGGGTAAGAGCTTTGGAAGACGCGATCGCCATATCGATTCTCATCATCCGGCGACCGGTCACGGGTCAAGCGCGATCACCATGGATCGCGCCCGACCCGGATCATCACCAGATGCGAACGCGCTGCGCAGGCGGCAACGCCATCTTGTCGGTCGGCTGTACCTTGAACGCCGCATACCAAGGATCGAGGTTGCGCACGGTCAAGACCCGCTGATGCCCCGGTGAGTGCGGGTCGGACAGCAAGGCCTGTTGAAGCGCCGCGTCACGCCACTTGATGCGCCACACCTGCGCCCAGCCATAATAAAAGCGCTGGTCCCCGGTCGTCCCGTCGATAATCGGCGCGGGCTTGCCGCCCAGCGACTTGTGATAGGCGTCGAGCGCCACGGTCAGGCCGGCCAGATCGGCGATATTCTCACCCAGCGTCAAACCGCCCTGCACATGCTGGCCCGGCAACGGTTCATAGCTGTCATACTGCTTCACCAGCGCATCGGTGAAGGTCTTGAACCGCGCCACGTCCTGCGGCGTCCACCAGTCGGTCAACTTGCCGGTCGCATCATATTTGCGACCCTGATCGTCGAAATGGTGACTGATCTCATGCCCGATCACCGCGCCGATGCCGCCATAGTTCACCGCCGGATCGGCCTTGGGATCGAAGAAAGGCGGCTGCAAGATAGCCGCCGGGAAGACGATCTCGTTCATCGGCGGGTTGGCATAGGCGTTGATCGTCATCGGCGTCATGAACCATTCGCCGCGATCGATCGGCTGGCCCAGCTTGTTCAGGTCCCGCTGGAACTCGAAGGCATTGGCGCGCGCGACATTGCCGACCAGGTCACCCCGCTGGATCCGCAGCGCGGAGTAATCGCGCCACTTGTCCGGGTAGCCGATTTTCGGGGTGAAGGCGGCCAGCTTGGCCAACGCCTTCGCCTTGGTCTCGGGCGCCATCCATTCGAGGTTGCGCAGCCGGTCGCCCATCGCCGAGATCAGGTTCCTGACCAGCGCGTCGGCGGCCGCCTTGGATTCAGGCGGGAAATATTTTGCGACATATTGCTTGCCGACCTCTTCGCCCAGACCGTTGGAGACGAGGGTGACGCCGCGCTTCCACCGCGCCTGCTGCTCCGGCGTTCCCGACAGGGTGGTGCCGTAAAAGGCGAAGTTGGTCTTGTCGAAATCACGCGACAGATAGCCGGCATAGCTGCGCAGCACCTTGAGCATCGCATAGTCCTGCAGGACGTTCAGCGGCGTTTCGGCATAGATCTTTGCCTCGCCCGTTACGGCGCTCGGCTGCGCGACCAGATAGGCGGGACGGCCGGCGACGCCGAGCGTCTGCATATATTGCGCCCAGGGGAAGCCCGGTGCCTTGGCGGCGAAGTCCCCCGCCAACCATTTATTGTAGGTCTTGTCCGCGTCGCGGCTCTCGATCCGCGTCCAGTGAATATTCGCCAGCGCCTTTTCGAACTGGAACACCGCCGCCGCGCGCGCTTCGGCATTGGATTCGCCCGCGAGCGTCAGCATCTTCGCAAGATAGGCCTGATAGGCGGTGCGGATCGTCGCCAGCTTGGCGTCGTCCTTCAAATAATAATCGCGATCGGGCAGGCCGAGGCCGCTCTGGCTGAAGCTCGGGATATAGGTGTCGGGTGCCTTGTCGTCCTGCCCGATATAGACGCCGAAGGGGGCACCGACGCCCTGCCGCTGAAGCTTGGCCATTTCGACCGCCAGCGCGGTGCGATCCCTGGTCGCGCGCAGCTGGACGAGCCAGGGCTTGACCGGCGCGACCCCCTTGGCGTTGACCGCCGCTTCATCCATGAAGCTGGCGTAAAAATCGCCGACCTTGTCGCCGGGGCGTTTGGCGGCTTCGTCCAGAATGGTCCGCGTCTGTTCGAGCGAGCGATCCTGCAGGACATGGAACATGCCATAGGACGACCGATCGGCGGGGATCGTCGTCGCCTTGTACCAGTTGCCATTCGCGTAATCGAAGAAGTCATCGCCGGGCTTCACCGCCATATCGCGGCCCGCCATGTCAAAGCCGAAATCCCCGATTTCGGGACCGTTCTTGGCATTGGCGTTGGCGGGACCGATGGCGGCCTTGTCGAGCGGGGCCTGGCCCGTCTGCGCGATGGCGGGGGAGATAGCGGTCGAGAGAAGGGCGGCGATCAGGACAGAGCGCATCTGATTTCCCAAATAGGACAGTAATGCGACTGTTGTAGCGGACTGATACGCCCAGTCAAATCGATATACCGGGCTAGATTCCCGCCGATCTGCTGCGGTTACGCCATTTTCGTGCGATCCATATCCGCCAGCCCAGTGCCGCTGCGGCATAGCCGACGACCGCGCATCCGGCCGTCAGCGCACACAGGCCCAACCCAAAAGCCGGTCCCTGTTCCCACAGCCAGTTGAACGTGCCGGTCGCCCATTGCAGCCATCCGGTCGCGGCCTCCGCCACCGGCTGCGCGCCGATCGGCGTCTGGCTCCGCAGGAACCATGCCCCGATGCGATAGGCGATCAACCAGAGGATCGGCGTGGTCAGCGGATTGGTGATGAAGGTCGTCAGCGCGGCGACCGGCACATTGGCACGGAAGGGCAAGGCAAAGACGGCCGCGATCGCGATCTGCGCCACGGGAAACAGGAACCCCGCCACCACGCCCAGCGCAACGCCGCGCGGCACCGATCGGCGGGTGAAGCGCCATAGCTCGGGTGCCAGCACACGGTGCGCCACGGGCCGCAGCAGGCGGCTGCTCTCCATCGAATCGCGGGTCGGCATGTTGCGCCGGATCCAGGCCAGGATTCGGTTCCAGATGGTCGGCGCGGCCCGGTCCATCAGCCGCGGTCGCGCAGGATTCGACCCTGCTCGCGCTTCCAGTCGCGCTCCTTGATCGCGTCGCGCTTGTCGTGCGCCTTCTTGCCTTTCGCCAACGCCAGCTCCACCTTCGCGCGACCGCGCGAGTTGAAATAGATCATGAGCGGCACCAGGGTCATGCCCTCGCGCGCGACCGCCCCATGGAGCTTGTTTATTTCGCGCTCATGAAGGAGCAATTTACGCGGTCGCTTGGCTTCGTGGTTGAACCGGTTGCCATGGCTGAATTCAGGCACGTTGGAATTGACCAGCCATACCTCCTCACCGCGAACCTCGGCATAGGATTCGGCGATCGATCCCTCGCCGAACCGAAGCGATTTCACCTCGGTCCCGGTCAGGGCGATCCCGGCCTCATAGGTCGTCTCGATGGCATAATCGAAGCGGGCGCGCCGGTTCTCGGCGACGATCTTCTTCTTGTCGAATGTCTGGGGTTTCGGGCGCATGGACGGGCCGATGTAGGCGTTCGAGCGGCTGATGAAAAGCCGGTGTCGTGCGCGCGTCCCGTTTCCGCATGGCACCGGCGGTTTTCGTCGTTCGGGGGCTGGTTCGATGCCCATCAATCTGGGATGACGGCATCATGATCCGCTCGTCCCGCCTTGGCCTTGCCTGCGCCGCCTGCCTGTTGCCGGCGATCAGCGGCTGTGGTGGCGGGAGCGACGACAGCGGCCCGTCGGCGATCGTTGCCGCCCCTACCCCGACACCGTCCGCCAGTTCCACCGCAACGCCCGCCGCCATGACCTGGTGGCGACCCGACCGTACGACAAGCTGGCAGTGGCAGCTCAGCGGCACCCTCAATACGACATATGCCGTGACCGCCTATGACGTCGACCTGTTCGACACCTCCCAGGCTGCCATCACTGCCTTGCATGGTCAGGGCCGCCGCGTGATATGCTATTTCTCGGCGGGGAGCGTGGAGAATTGGCGACCCGACGCCGCGCAATTCGCCAGCCAGGACATCGGCAAACCGCTTGACGGCTGGGCCGGGGAACGCTGGCTGCGCGTCGATTCGGCAGGCGTGCGACAGGTCATGACCGCCCGGCTCGACCTGGCGCGAAGCAAGGGCTGCGACGGGGTCGAACCGGACAATGTCGATGGCTATGGCAATGACAACGGCCTGGGCCTGACTGCCGCGATGCAGCTCGACTATAGCCGCTTTCTGGCGGACGAGGCCCATCGACGCGGACTGGCGATCGGGTTGAAGAACGATATCCCGCAGCTCGCCTCGCTTCAGCCCGACTTCGATTTCGCGGTCAACGAACAATGCCATGAATATGACGAATGCGGCGGCTATTCGGTCTTTCTCGACGCGGGCAAGCCGGTGTTCGTCGCGGAATATGCCGAACGCTATCGCAACAACGTCAATGGTGCACGCGACTCCATGTGCGTCGCATCACGCGCACAAGGGGTCCGCACGCTGATCCTCGCGACCGCGCTCGACGACAGCGTGCGCGTCAGTTGCGACGAGACCCGCCCAACGGGATCTTGAGGCGAATCATGGCGCGGTTGCTTGGGAAGCCGCCCACGCCACCCTGCTCCACCTCCCCGGCCAGTGCGCCGACACCGGGAATCGTCATTTCGGCCTTGGGCAAGCTCCGCCCCGCGCCATAATCGGGAATGGGGCGGAGACGATCCGCCTCGGCCGACCGCGCACACACGACCACATCTTCACCGGATTCGCTGGGCGGGCATCGCCGCGCGGTCGCGGGAGGTTTGGGCTGTGGAAGAAACGGACCAGCAACGGCACCGGCCTGTAACAGGACCGCGAACAGCAAATGCATTGGCCGACCACTCCCTGCACCACCCAACCCAGCCGACGCGAGGGTCGGTCAGGATTGCGGCCGCAGCAGGGCAAGGGTCAGATCAGACCCGCATGCGACAGCGCGGCGTCGACCTGTGCCCGGGCCGCGTCGGACGGCCAGGTCATCGGCAGGCGGATGCCGGTCGAAAAGCCCGGCACGACTCGGCTGACCGCATATTTGACGGGCCCCGGCGAGGCGTCGGCGAACATCGCCTCATGCAGCGGGAAAAGCCGGTCGTGCAGTTCCAGCGCCAGAGCCATGTCCTTCGCGGCACAGGCCGCCTGGAAATCGGCGTTCAGGCGCGGGGCGACATTAGCGGTCACCGAGATGCACCCCATCCCGCCCATCGCGTTGAACGCGAGCGCAAGGTCGTCATTGCCCGACAATTGACAGAAATCGGGGCCCAGCGCGCCACGATGCTGCGACACGCGGGCCAGCGCGCCGCTGGCATCCTTGACGCCGACAAAGACATCCGGCGCGGCCTGGACGATGCGGATCAGGGTCGCGGCCTGGATATCGGTCACGGTCCGCCCTGGCACGTTATAGAGAATGATCGGCAGCGGCGCGTCCTTTGCCAGTTCGGCGAAGTGACGGACGATGCCCTCCTGGCTCGGCCGGTTGTAATAGGGCGGCACCATCAGCGCGGCGGCGGCGCCCGCGGCCTGCGCGGCCTTCAGATTTTCGACGGCGACGATCGTGTCGTTCGATCCCGCCCCGGCGATCACCGGCACCCGCCCCCGCGCCTGCTCGACACAGACCCGCACGACCCGGAAATGCTCGTCCTTGGGCATCGTCGCGGCTTCGCCCGTCGTGCCGCAGGCGACCAGCGCGGACGAGCCCTGTTCGATCTGCCATTCCACGAAGTCGCGGAATTTCGCTTCGTCGAACGCTCCGCCCACATGACCGCCACGATCGTCGAACGGCGTCACAAGCGCCGGGATAGAGCCTGAAAACATGAGAGGAAACGCGCTCCTGCCGCGCTGAAATGGGAAATTGTTCAGGACATGTACGGGTAGACGCCCTATTCTGTCCACCATGATGGCATTGACGAAATCGGCGGCGCTTCTCGCGACCCTCGCGGGCACCATGATGACATCGGGTGGGCAGGACCAGCTCGACCGGTATCGGACACAAATGGCGAATATGAGCCCTTCGGGCCTTCCCGCGCCCGCCGATGGCGCTATCGCATCGGCCATCGCCCAGTGGCGCGCGCTGCAACAGACCGATTCGCTGCCCTTCGACAGCTATGCCGGATTTCTGATGGCGCATCCCGGCTGGCCGGGCGAGAGCGGCCTGCGCCGGGCCGCCGAGCGGCAGGCGGCGAATTATACCGCCGCGCCCAGCAGCATCGTGGCCTTTTTTCGACGCTTCCCACCCCAGTCCGCGACGGGCGGCGTCGCCTTTGCCCGCGCGCTGATGGCCACGGGGGCTCCAGGCGAAGCAACGCAGGCCGCGCGCACCGCCTGGCGGCGCGGCACATTGTCGCCGACCGACGAAGCCCTGGTCCTCTCGACATTCGGATCCGCGCTCAGCCCCGCCGATCATGACGCGCGAATGGACACGCTGTTGTGGAGCGGACAGACGAGTGCGGCGGCCCGGCAACTGGGCTATACCAGCACGGCGCGGCGGCCGGTCTTCGCCGCGCGGCTGGCCTTCCGCACGAAATCGGCCGATGCCTCCAGCCTGTCGGCCTCCACGGCCGAGCTTTACGCCAATGACGCGGGCTATGTCGCCGATCGCGCCATGTGGATGCGTGATACCGGCGACAGCCTGGGCGCGCGCGCCTGGCTCGCGCGGTCGCGCTCGCTGACCTACCGGCCGGGCAATGTCGAGAAATTCTACGAGGCGCTGCTGGTCAACGCCCGGGCGGCGGCGGCCGACAATCAGCTCCAAACCGCCTATGATATCGCGCGGCAGGTCGACGACGCCTATCCGCCCGGCACCGATGTCTCGACCAAGCCCTATGGCGAGCGGGACGATTATACCAGCCTGGTCTGGCTGGGCGGACAGACGGCGATGAAGCTGGGCCGACGGGCCGACGCAATGACGTTGTTCGATCGCTATGGCCGGGGCAGCCAGTCGCCCCAGACCCGGGCCAAGGGCTTTTACTGGGCCGGCCGCGCGGCGGAAGCCGCCGGGCACTCGTCCGAAGCTGCGGGATATTTCAACCGCGCGGCACAGTATCGCGATCAATTCTACGGGCAGCTCGCGCTTGAGCGCACCGGCCGTCCCCTGGTCGCACCGCCCGCCCTTGCGGCACTGGCGATCCCCGCTACCGAACGCGCCGCCTTCGACGCGCGCGAGACAGTGCGCGCCGCGCGCTTCCTGGGGCAGATCGGGCAATGGCAGGACCAGAGCGCCTTTGTCCGCCAGATCGCGGTCGATGCCACGACCGAAACCGATCATCTGCTCGCCGCCGACCTGTCGCGGGCGATCAACCGTCCCGACCTGGCCGTCATGGTCGGGCGCAGCGCGATGCAGAACGGGCTCACCGAGTATTCCGCGGCCGGCTTCCCGACCGTATCGGTGCCCAGCGGCTATGAAAGCAGCTGGACCATCATCCACGCCATCGCCCGACAGGAAAGCCAGTTCGACCGCGCGGCAGTCAGCCATGCGGGCGCACGCGGCCTGATGCAGTTGATGCCCGCCACCGCCGCCGAGCAGTCGGGGAAGATCGGCCTGGCCTATTCCTCCGACATGCTGACGGCCGATCCGAACCTGTCGATCCGCCTTGGCGCAAGCTATTTCGAGCGGATTCGCAACAATTTCGGCAGCTACCCGCTCGCCATCGCGGCCTATAATGCGGGCAGCGGCAATGTGAACAAATGGCTGAGACAGAATGGCGACCCGCGCACCGGTGCGGTCGATATCGTCGATTGGATCGAGGCCATTCCGTATATGGAAACCCGCAATTATGTGCAGCGGGTGCTGGAAAACGCCGTCGTCTACGACCTCATGAACCCGGCCAGGGCCACCAGCCACGGTGCCGCGCCGCTGAGCTGGTATCTTGGCAAGTCGCGCCCAGGTTGATCGTTCCGACATTGATCGGGCCGGCGGGCGCGATAGAGCGGAGTGATGGATCGTCCCAATTATATCACGCCCGCCGGCTATGCCGCGCTTCGCCGGGAATATGAGGCACTGTTCGCGGTCGAACGGCCGAAGCTGGTCGACACCATTGCCTGGGCCGCGGGCAATGGCGATCGGTCCGAGAATGGCGATTACATCTATGGTCGCAAGCGGCTGCGCGAGATCGACCGAAGACTGGGCTGGCTGTCCAAGCGGATGAAGGCCGCCAAGGTCATCGATCCCACGAAACAGGAAGATCGCAGCAAGGTGTGGTTCGGCGCCACTGTGACGATCGTCGATGAGGAGGATCGCGAACGCGTCCTGACCTTGGTCGGGGATGACGAGGCCGATGCGGGGCAGGGTCGGGTCGGGTGGAACGCCCCGCTCGTCCGCGCGCTGCGCGGTGCCTCGGTCGGCGATCTGCGTCGTGTCACCTTGCCCGGCGGCGACCGGGAATATGAAATCATCGCAATCGCCTATCCCCATGCCTGACCCCACTCGATGCACGGACGAGGTGGTCGGCGATGGTCGTGTTTGTTAAGGTGCCGACATGAACGCCCTGACCCGCAACATCGCGTTGCTCATCGATGCCGACAACGCCCAGTCCGCCGCGATCGACCCCGTCCTGACCGTGCTGGCCGAGCTTGGCACGGTCAATGTCCGCCGCGCCTATGGCAACTGGTCCAAGCCGGGCCTGAAAGGATGGCGCGACGTCATGGTCAAGCACGGAATCGAGCCGCAGCAGCAATTCGATCTGACCAAGGGCAAGAACGCCACCGACATGAAGATGACCATCGATGCGATGGATCTGTTGTTTCGGGGACGGATCGACGGCTTTGGCATCATGTCGTCGGACAGCGATTTCATGCCGCTGGCCACTCGCATTCGACAGGACGGTTTCCCCGTCTATGGCTTTGGCAATTCGCGCACGCCCGAGGCCTTCAAACAGGCGTGCAGCCGCTTCATCGATGTGGGCGCGCTGATCAACGACACGCCGCGCCCGGTATCGTCAAACAAGCCAACCACTGCCGATGTCCCGCTGGCCGATTCGCTGCCCCCGCCCATCGAAAACGGGCGTCGCACAGCGGGCACGCCGCAACCGATCGACGAGGAACTGCTGAAGCTGCTGGTCGACGCCTATAATTCGGTGAAACGCGACGAACGCGGCTTTGCCAGCCTGTCCGCGATCGGACAGTTGGCGGGTAATAGATCGAGCTTCGACACACGCAATTACGGGTTCAAGCGCCTGTCCGACCTGATCGAGGCGATCCCGAATTTCCAGACCGAGCGGCGTGAGGACGGGCGGACCTTCGTCAAACGGGTCCGCTGATCCTCAATCGCGCGGATCGGGCATCGTCAAGGTCGCGCAGGTGCCCGGCGCGGCATCCTCGAACCGGATATCCCCGCGCAGCTGCCGCGCCAGGCTCGCGATCATTCGCATCCCTAGGCTATGGCGCGACGCCGCCTTCATATCGAAATCTGCGGGCAAGCCCCGGCCCGAATCGCGGACGGCGAGCACGATCCGACCCTCGGCCGCATGCAGGCCGACATGGATGGTGCCGCCCTCCTCGCCATAAGCGTATTTGATCGCATTGGTCAGCAATTCGGTCAGCATCAGGCCGATGGGAATGGCGATATCGGCGTTCATTTCGATCGCTTCGATATCGCACATGATGCGATGGTTCTTTGCCTGCTGCGACAGTTGCTCGGCAATGCCGCACGCCAGATCGTCGAGCGATACGACACCCAGTCGGTCGCCGCGCCACAATTGGTCGTGCGTCTGTGCGATCGCAGCGATGCGCGCCTGCGCGTCGTTCAACATGCGAAGGACGCGAGGGTCGTCATCCTCCTGTTTCTGGAGGTTCAGCATCGCCGACACCAGGGCGAGGCTGTTCTTGACCCGATGGCTGGCTTCACGGGTCAGCAGTTGCTGGTGCTCGACCGCCTCGGCCAGACGACGTTCCGCCTCCTGCCGTTCGATCGCGACGCCGATCAGGTTCGCGAACCCCTGCATGAAGGCGAGATCGGCTTCCTCGAAACGCCCCTCGTCGGGGCTGTCCACTTCCAGTACGCCGTAACAACGGCCGGAAGCCTCGACCAGGACGTTGATCGCGCGACGAATGCCATGTTCGGCCATGAACCGGGGCGTGCAGAAGCGTTCCTCGCCTTCCAGATCGTTGGAGATCACCCCTTGCCCGGTCTGAAGCGCAAACCCGGCGGGGGAGCCCAGATCGGTGCGCATCTCCGTCGACCCGACCACGCCGGCCGCCCAGCCGACGCCGGTGCGGACGAGCAACGTATCCTGATCGGCGCGATATTCCAGAAACTTGCAGAAGCGCGAGCGCATCCCCTCGGCGCATAGCTCGGTCGCACGCCGGAGCATCGGGTCCAGGTCCCGCGCCCGCAGTGCCTCGATCCCAAAGGCCGCCAACACCGATTGCTGCCTTAGCCGGTAATGCAACTGGCCCGCGCCGGCGATTTCCGAATCCTCGCCATGCGCCTGTTCCACTACCGCCATCCGTGCCCAACCCTTTTCGATCCTGAGCGGATCGCCTCCAGAATAGGGGGGCGGCCACGCGATTTAAACCCGTAGGGAAGCGGACATCGGTCCGCCGGGCCGATCTTCCGCCCCAATATGACGACGCCCTCCCCGATCGCTCGGGAAGGGCGCGCTGTCATCGACGCTGAGGCAGCATCACCGCGTCAGCTTCTTATAGGCCAGCCGCGTCGGACGATCGGCGGCATCGCCCATGCGGCGGCGCTTGTCCTCTTCATACGACTCGTAATTGCCCTCGAACCATTCGACATGGCTATCGCCTTCAAAGGCGAGGATATGGGTGCAGAGACGGTCGAGGAAAAAGCGATCGTGGCTGATGACCACGGCGCAGCCCGCGAAGGTCTCAAGCGCCTCTTCCAGCGCGCGCAGCGTCTCGACGTCGAGGTCGTTGGTCGGTTCGTCGAGCAGCAGGACGTTGCCGCCCTCCTTCAGCATCTTGGCCATATGGACGCGGTTGCGCTCACCGCCCGACAACTGACCGACCTTCTTCTGCTGGTCCTGGCCCTTGAAGTTGAAGGCGCCGACATAGGCCCGCGTACCCAGTTCCTGCTTGCCGAAGCGGAACACGTCCAGCCCGTCCGAAATCTCTTCCCAGACATTCTTGTTGGGGTCGAGATGGTCGCGGCTCTGGTCTACATAGCCGAGGCGCACGGTCGAGCCGACCTCGATCGTTCCCGCATCGGGCTGTTCCTGACCGGTGATGAGCTTGAACAGCGTCGACTTGCCCGCGCCATTGGGTCCGATGACGCCGACGATACCGCCCGGCGGCAGCATGAAATCGAGATTTTCGAACAACAGCTTGTCGCCATAGGCCTTGGTCAGGCCCTTGGCCTCGATCACCTTGCCACCCAGACGTTCCGGGATCTGGATCAGGATCTGCGCCTTGCCGACCGCGCGATTCTCCTGCGCCGCCATCAGTTCGTCGAACGCGCGGATACGCGCCTTGGACTTGGTCTGGCGCGCCTTGGGGGTCTGACGCATCCAGGCCAGCTCGTCGGCGATCGCCTTCTGGCGGCCCGCCTCGTCGCGCTCTTCCTGCTCCAGCCGCTTGGCCTTCTTTTCCAGATAGCCGGAATAGTTCGACTCGTAGGTGTAGTAACGCCCCCGATCCAGTTCGAGCACCCAGTTCACGACATTGTCCAGGAAGTAACGATCGTGGGTGACGAGGATGACGTTGCCGGAATATTCCTTCAGGAAGTTTTCCAGCCAGGCCACGCTCTCGGCGTCCAAATGGTTGGTCGGCTCGTCGAGCAGAAGGATATCGGGCTTTTCGAGCAGCAGGCGGCACAGCGCTACGCGGCGACGCTCGCCACCCGACAGGCGCGACACATCGGCATCGCCCGGCGGGCAGCGTAATGCCTCCATCGCGATCTGGAGCTGGTTGTCGAGGCTCCAGCCGTCGACCGCATCGATCTTGGCCTGAAGCTCGCCCATCTCCTCCATCAGCGCGTCGAAATCGGTGTCATCCTGCGGATCGCCCATTTCGGCGGAGATCGCATTGAAGCGATCGACCAGGTCGGCGATCGGGCGCACGCCGTCGCGGACATTGCCCATCACGTCCTTCGTCGGATCGAGCTGCGGCTCCTGCGCCAGATAGCCGACGCGAATACCTTCGGCCGGCCAGGCTTCACCGGTGAAGTCCGGGTCCATGCCCGCCATGACCTTCATCAGCGTCGATTTGCCCGCACCGTTCGGGCCGATGATCGCGATCTTGGCACCCGGCAGGAACTGCAGGTGGATGTTGTTGAGAACAGGCTTGTTGGCGCCGGGGAAGGTCTTGGTCAGACCCTTCATCACATAGGTATATTGGACGGCCATGGCGGCGCGGGGCTCCGTGCTTTTTACGACTGTAGGATGACTTTGCGCCCATGTAGTCGGTGGGCGGGCAGTTGGCAAACCGAGGCGCGTGCGCAACAGTCCCACGTATGAAACGCCTCGCCCTCGCGGCCTTGACCGCCTCCGCCCTTCCCACACCCACGCTGGCCCAGCGGACGCCAGCGCCACCGCCAGTCATGATCCCCGCCGAGGTAACCCGACTGCGCGACGCCGCCCTGTCGGACACGACGGCCTGGGACATCGTCGAAGGGCTGACGACCGAGGTCGGCCAGCGCCTGGCGGGCACCGAAGCGGAGGCGCGGGCCCGTGCCTGGGCCGTGAGGCGGTTGACGGCGCTGGGGTTCAGCAATGTCCGTATCGAGCCCTATCGCATGCCGGTCTGGGAACGCGGTGCGGAAAGCGCCGAGATACTGGCCCCCTTCCCGCAAAAGCTGACGCTGGCCGCGCTCGGCCATTCCGGTGCGACACCCACGGAAGGTCTGACCGCCGAGGTCGCCTTCTTCTCCAGAATGACGGATTTTCAGGCCGCTCCCGACAGCGCGATCCGGGGGCGCATCGTCTATATCGGCAATGCCATGCCGCGTACGCAGGACGGGTCTGGCTATGGCCAATATGGCACCGCGCGCTTCACCGGCCCCGCGCTGGCGGCCCGGCGCGGGGCGGTCGCGATCGTCATCCGCTCGATCGGCACCGACCATCATCGCTTTCCGCACACCGGGACCACCGACTTTCCCGATGGCGTACGGCCGATCCCCGCCGCCGCGCTCGCCGTCCCGGACGCCGAACAGCTCGAGCGGATCGCCGCCCGCGGCAGGCCGGTGCGGATGAAGCTCGTGCTGACGCCCCGTATGGTCGGTCTCCGCGAATCGGGCAATGTCATCGCGGAGGTCCCGGGCAGCGATCCGTCCGCCGGCATCGTTCTGGTCGGCGGGCATCTCGATAGCTGGGATCTGGGCACCGGCGCGATCGACGACGCCAGCGGGCTCGCCATCACCACCGCAGCGGCAAAGCGCATCATGGCTGCGGGGCAACCGCGCCGCACGATACGCATCGTCTGGTTCGGCGCCGAGGAGGTCGGAGGCCTTGGCGGAGCGGCCTATGCCAAGGCCCATGCGGACGAGCGGCATGCCACGGCATCCGAAAGCGATTTCGGTGCCGACCGGATCTGGCGGTTCCAGGTCAACCTGCCCGCCTCCGCCGCGCCCATCGCCGACCGCCTTCAGGCCGCGCTCGCGCCGCTCGGCATTAGCCGGGGCCGGGACAAGGGCGGCGACGGGACCGATATCGCGCCGACGCTCGCGCTCGGCACCGCCGCGATCGATCTGAACCAGTCGGGCTGGGACTATTTCGACATCCACCATACACCCGACGATGTGCTGGACCGGGTGGACCCGGCGACACTGCGTCAGAATGTCGCGGCATGGACCGCGATGCTGGCGGTGGTCGCCAATGCCCCCGAATCGATCGACCCCGTAACGAATCGCTAACCATCCGAGATCATCGTTTCGTAACGACAAGGCCTTGAAAAAGCCCGATCCATGCCATCGGTTCGTCGCGAACCTTGCTTGTCGGTGAATTTTGCGGATTGACCGCGATGAACCGCACGTTATTTGTGCCGCTTCGCGACGGCATTCGGGTCGGCCGCGATGATTGCTTATGCTTGGGAGCATTCGGATGAAGAAGATTGCCTTTGTTCTCGCTGCCGCCGGCCTGATGTCCGTGGCCGCCTGCACGAAGTCGCCGGAAGCGGCCGCTGTTGAAAACAACGCGGACATGCTGGCTGACAACATGGAAATGCAGGCCGACAACCTCGAAGCGGTTGCCGACAACACCTCGAACACCGCCGCTGCTGCGACGCTCGAGAACGCTGCCGACAACATCAACGCTGCTGCCGACAACGTCCGCGACGCGGCCGCTGCCAAGGCAGACAACGTTCAGTAATGTCGCCTCGGACCTTCGGGTCCGAAGCGCCGACTGAATGGTCGGATAAGGGCGCTTTCCTCGCGAAGGCGCCCTTTTTCTTTGAAGAATGGGCCATCTTTCCGTTGCGAACGCGACTGGCGTGACGCTACGGAGACACCGGGTGGGGCCTGTAGCTCAATGGTTAGAGCTGGCCGCTCATAACGGCTAGGTTGCGGGTTCGAGTCCTGCCGGGCCCACCAGACATAAAACGCCATTTGCGGGGAAGAAGGCTCTTGCGGTCCCCTTCCCCACGCCTAGGATGCCGCCCGAAACTATCAAGGATGGGCATATGGCTCCCAAGGGCGACCCTCGGGTCATCGAATATCTGAACGAGGCGCTCAAGAACGAGCTGACCGCGATCAACCAGTATTTCCTCCATTATCGCCTGCTGGATCACTGGGGCGTCTACAAGCTCGCCCAGTTCGAATATCAGGAATCCATCGACGAAATGCGCCACGCCGACCTGCTGGCGGAGCGCATCCTGTATCTCGACGGCCTGCCCAATTTCCAGCTGCTCGGCCGCCTGCGCATCGGCGAAACGGTCGAGGAAGTCCTGAAGGGCGACCTGGCGATCGAGATCGAAGCCGTGGCCCAGCTCAAGGAAGCCATCGCCTATTGCGAAGAGGTGAAGGACTATGTCAGCCGCGACCTCTTCCAGCGCATTCTCGCCAGCGAGGAAGAGCATGTCGACACGCTCGAACGCCAGTTCGAGATGATCGCACGCATGGGCATTCAGAATTACGTCCAGCTCAATGCCATGGCGGAGAACGACACCCCCAAGGCGGGCGCCGGATCGCACTGAACGAAAAAGGGGCGGCCTTCCGGGCCGCCCCCTAAAAGCCGACATCGTCTCTCAGGGCGACGAAGCCACCTTATGGACAGAGAGACGCTATTCCCGTCGCGTCACTCAGGCGTTGAACACAGTGTTGCCTGGACGGCCATGTTACCCAGCACCGGCACGCGGCAGCAGCCTGCTACATCGCGAAAAGCAACAGGCAGCCGCCGGCCCCGGCCTGGGCTGAGACGGTCGGAGCGGCCGGCCTACACGCCCGAGCGTGCTGACCTCAAGCAGGAGGCGGGCGACATGGCGCCCGCCCCGAGCCCATCAATCCTTCTTGGCAAACGGGTTCTTCGGTGCGCGGAGCGTCAGCCGCACCGGCACGGCGCCAAAGCCCAGTTCGCGGCGCATCGAATTGACCAGATAGCGTTCATAGCTGGCTGGCAACTGATCCACCCGCGTCCCGAAGATCACGAAGCTCGGCGGACGCGACTTGATCTGGGTCACATAGCGTAGCTTGATCCGCTTGCCACCGGGCGCGGGCGGGGGGTTGGCGTCGACGGCACGCTCGAACCAGCGATTGAGTTCGCCGGTCGGCACGCGCTTGGACCAGGCGGCGCGAGTCTCGAACCCGGCCTCTATCAATGTGTCCAACCCCTTCCCCGTAGCGGCGGAGACCGCCAGCAGCGGCACGCCCTTTACCTGGCTGAGCCCATCCTCCAGTGCCTTGCGGACACCGTTGAACAGCGATGAGGGGTTCTCGGCCACATCCCATTTGTTGAGCGCGATGATGAGCGCACGCCCCTCCTCCAGCACACGGTCGGCGATGCGCAGATCCTGAGCCTCGAGACCCAGGGTCGCGTCGAGGAGCAATACCACGACCTCGGCGAAATCGACTGCGCGCAGGGCGTCGGCGACGGACAGCTTCTCCAGCTTGTCCTGCACCTTGGCCTTCTTGCGCATTCCCGCCGTATCGATCAGGCGGACCTGCCGCACCTCGCCGTCGCGATCGCGCCATTCCCAATCGATCGCGATCGAATCCCGGGTAATGCCGGCCTCCGGCCCGGTGATGAGCCGATCCTGCCCCAGGAAGCGGTTGATAAGGGTCGACTTGCCCGCATTGGGCCGCCCGACGATCGCCAGCTTGAGCGGAGCATAGGGGTTGTCGAGATCGACGTCCTCCTCTTCCTCCACCTCGCGATCGATATAGGGCAGCAACGCCTCGAACAGGTCGCCCACGCCCTCGCCATGTTCGGCCGACAGCTGGACCGGATCGCCGAAACCAAGCGCCAGCGCCTCAAGAATGCCCTGTTCCGCCGCGCGGCCCTCGGCCTTGTTCGCCGCCAGCACGATCGGCGTGTCCGAACTTCGCAGCCACCGCGCGATTTCCTCGTCCAGCGGCACGACCCCGGCGCGCGCATCGACCAGGAACAACGCGACATCGGCCTCGGCCACCGCCGCCTCGGTCTGGCGGCGCATCCGGCCGGGGAGCGTATCAGGGTCTTCGTCTTCATAGCCCGCCGTGTCGATCACACGGAAATCCAGGCCCAACAGATGCGCGTCGCCTTCGCGCCGGTCGCGCGTCACGCCCGGCCGGTCATCGACCAGCGCCAGCTTCTTGCCGACCAAACGATTGAACAGCGTCGACTTGCCGACATTGGGCCGGCCGACGATCGCGACGATAGGGAGATTTGCCATCGGCGTGCGTTAGCGAAAGGCGGTGGCTTCGTCACGAGGCGATTGCACGGTCTTTCCCCTTCGCGATGAAGGGGAAAGACCGGACACCTTACTTATAGGCGGTAATCCGCCCCTTCTGATTCAGGACATACAGTGTCCCGTTCGCCACGATCGGCGGCAGCGAGAAGGGCGTGTTGGTCTTGACCTTCGCCTGGACGGTGCCATCGCCCGGATTGGCGTAGACGATCTGCCCCTCCGAATTGGTCAGGATCAGCCGATTGCCGGCTAGCACCGGACCAAACCAGATGATCGGACCGATCTTCTTCTTTTCCTTGCGGAAACGTTGAAGCTGCGCGATCCACCGTGCCTTGCCGCTCGACCGGGCAAGCGCGACCAAGCGGGCATCGTCGGTGACCAGGAATATCCATTCGCCCGCGATCCAGGGCGTGGAAATCCCGGCGAAATTCTGTTCCCACAGGCGCTGGCCGGTCGACAGTTCGAGCGCCACCATGCGGCCGCCCTGGCCCAGCGCATAGACGCGCCCCTGGTCGATGACTGGCGCGGCGTCGATGTCGGACAGCGTCGATACCGAGGTCGAGATGCTGGTCCGCGACAGCGCATCCTGCCACAGCATCCGGCCATTCTCATACCGATAGGCGTTGAGTTCGCCGCTCGAGAAACCGGCCACCACCGTACCCTGGCTGGCGGCCGGAGCCGCAACGCCCAGCACGCCCTGCGTCTCTAGCGTCCCCTGCCCCGCCCAGACGACCTTCCCGTCGGTCTGGTTGATCGCGTAAAGCTGATTATCCTGGGTCAGGACGTACACATTGCCATTGGCGATGGTCGGCGATCCGCGCAGCGGGCCGCTCGGCTTGGCCCGCCACAGCACCTTGCCGTCGGCGGCATTGGCGGCGATCACATCGCCCAAGCCGTCCGTCGCATAGACCGTGCCGCTATCATAGCTGGCCCCGCCGCCAAAGCGCGCCAGCCGATTCTCATTACCCTCGGTGATCTCGGCCGACCAGAGGCGCGTGCCGGTATCCGCGGTAAAGGCGACGAGGCGCCCTTGCGCATCGACCACGAACAGCTTGTTCTCGGCGACCACCGGCGGCGACGCCAGCGGATCGCGGACCGAACCGCCGTCGATCGAGGCCTGCCATAGCCGTTGCGGCTGCTCGGCCAGGGTCAACTGCCCCATCGATTTGGCGGCGTTACCGCCCGGCTGCGACCAATCGGGATTGACCTGGGGCGCGGGCAGCATGACCTGCACATCGGCGATCGTCTTATCCGCTTCGACCCCGCCTTCCGACACCAGGATCGGCACCCGGTTGCCGATGGTCGGCGTCTTTTTGGGCGCGCCCTTGAATACCCCGCAGGCGCCAAGCGCCATCAGCGCCGCCAGCGCCGCGGACGTCCGAAAATGCTTCGTCATTGGGTCTTGGTGTCCTCAATCTGTCCCACGGCGTCGACCCCCAATACGCTGGCCATCTGAACCGCGCGTTGCCGCAATGTATCGGGCACATCCTTGTCACTGGCAATCTGGCCGAACAGGCGGCCCGCCTGATCGCGCTTGTTCATCCGCAGATAGGCGACCGCCACCATCTCGCCCGCACTGCCGAACCAGGCATTGCCGGGCACGGCGAACGCCCCCAGCCGCGCGATGACGGCGTCGGGCTTCAGCGTATCATACTCGGCCATCGTCTGGCGTATGAGCGCCAGATCGCGGAAAGGCTGCGCCAGCGACGCGTCGTTCGCGACCGTCGCAAAGCGGGCCGCAGCGCCCTTCAGATCATTCTTCTGCAGCAGGATATCGGCCTGGGTGAACTGGGCCAGCGCGCGATAGGCATCGACATCGGCCCCGGCCAGCGTCTTCAGCTTTGCTTCGGCCGTCTTGGTATCGTTCTGCCCCAGCGCGTCATAGGCCGTCTGCAACTGCTCGCCATCGGTGGCGGCGCCCTCATGCTGGCGATGCTGCCAATAGAGATAGCCGCCAAAGGCGATCAATAGCACGATGATCAGACCGCCGACCACCAGACCCCAGCGGGTCCAGAACCGGGTCAGCCGCTCCCGACGCAATTCGTCATCGACCTCGCTCATGAAGGCCTGGCTGGATTGAGGCGTTAGGGCCAAGACGAACTCCGCTATTCGTGGTCGGGGCAACAATGAAGCCGCGACCTTTAGCGAGGCGCGAGCCCGCTGGGAAGAAGGTGCGGGGAAGAACTGTGCCAGCCGCCATCAATCCCGCGGTGCATAGATCTGCTCGGGTCCCGGGAACCGTCGGGCGCGGACATCCTCGGCATAGAGGCGCGCCGCCTCGCCGATCCGTTCGCCCATGGTCTCGTAACGGCGGACGAAGCGCGCGGTACGGTCGAACAGGCCCAGCATGTCCTCGCCGACCAGAACCTGCCCGTCGCATTCGGCCGACGCCCCGATACCGATGGTGGGACATGCGATGGCCCTGGTGATCTCGATCGCGATCGGCTCGACTACGCCTTCGATGACCACCGAGAAGGCCCCCGCTTCTGCAATGGCGGTCGCGTCGGCGACGATCTTCTGTGCTTCCTCGGGCGTGCGGCCCCGCGCGCCATAGCCGCCCAGCACATTGACCGCCTGTGGCGTGAGACCGACATGTCCCATCACCGGGATGCCGCGTTCGACCAGAAAGCGCACGGTCGGCGCCATCGTCACCCCGCCTTCCAGCTTCACCGCCGCCGCGCCGGTCTGCTTGAGCAGCCAACTGGCATTTTCAAAGGCCTTTTCGGGGCTCGCCTCGTAGCTGCCGAAGGGCAGGTCGATCACCACCACCGCATGATAGCTGCCGCGCACCACCGCCGCACCATGCGCCGCCATCATCTCCAGCGTGACCGGCACGGTCGAGGGCAGCCCATAGATGACCTGGCCCAGACTGTCGCCGACCAGCAGCATGTCGCAATGCGGATCGAGCAGCTGCGCCGAGCGCACTGTGTAGGCTGTCAGCATGACCAGCGGTGTCGCGCCCTTCGCGCGCCGGATGGCGGGGATGGTCAGCCGCTTCATCGGGGCGGGCATGGGATTGGCGCGACTCGTCGCGGTGTCGATCGTGTAGGTCGTGGACATGCGCCGCGCTCTACTCCCCCTCGTCGCCCGGCTCCACCCCCTCCAATCCGTCAGAAGATTTCGGCGTAGCGCTCCGGCTTGAAGCCGATGGTCAGCGCGCCGTCCCGGTCGAGCACCGGGCGCTTGATGAGCGAGGGCTGCGCCTGCATCAGCCGGATCGCCTTGTCGGCATCGATATCCTGCCGATCCGCCTCGTCCAGCTTGCGAAAGGTGGTCCCGGCGCGGTTGAGCAGCGGCTCCCAACCGACCTGATCCACCCAGCCGCGCAAGCTTGCGTCATCAATGCCTTCGGTCTTGTAGTTGTGGAACCGATAGGCGACGCCGTGCTCGTCGAGCCACACCCGGGCCTTCTTCATCGTGTCGCAGTTTGGAATACCGTAAAGGGTGACGCTCATCGCATCCTCGCATCGTCGTGAATGGCGTCGCCTTAAGCCGGGGGGACCGCCCGAGCCAAGGGGCGGCATGGCCGTGCGGGTCCGCCACGGCGACGCGGGGTGGCATGTCCGGGCCGCCGGCGCTATCCCGGCATCATGCAGGATCACCCCTTCTACGCTCGTCATTCCCATGGCCTGATCCGCGTTGCCGCCGCGACGCCCGCCGCGTCGGTCGGCGACGCCCAGGCCAATGCACAGGCGATGCTGGACCTGGCACGGGCGGCGGATGAGGACGGGGTCGACCTGATCGTCTATCCCGAGTTGTCGCTGACCTCCTATGCGATCGACGACCTGCATCTGCAGGGGGCCATGCACCGCGCCACATATGAGGCGCTGGGCGCGATGGTGGATGCCAGCGCCGCCTTGTCGCCCGTCCTGCTGGTCGGTGCCGCCCTGCCGCGCAACGGACGGCTGTACAATTGCGCCGTCGCCATTTCGCGCGGGCGTATCCTGGGCGTCGTTCCCAAGACGTTCCTGCCCAACTACCGCGAATATTATGAGAAGCGCTGGTTCGCGAGCGGCGCGGGGCTGACCGGCCTCACGATCGAGCTCGATGGCCAGTCGGTTCCCTTCGGCACCGACCTGATCTTCGCCGCGGAGGATGTGCCCGGCTTCGTATTTCACGCCGAGATTTGCGAGGATTACTGGGCCCCCACCCCGCCTTCCACGCTCGGCGCGCTGGCTGGGGCGACCATCTGCTGCAACCTGTCGGCCTCCAACATCGTCATCGGCAAGGCGCGCGACCGGGCGATGCTCGCCGCCGCCCAGTCCACGCGGGCGGCCTGCGCCTATGTCTATTCGGCGGCGGGGCTTGGCGAAAGCACGACCGATCTGGCCTGGGACGGCCAGGGATTGATCCACGAACTGGGCGAATTGCTGGCCCAGTCGGCGCGTTTTGCGCACCAGCCTTCGCTCACCATGGCGGACGTCGATGTCGAGCGGGTCGTGCAGGAACGGCTCCGCTTCGGCACGTTCAACGATGCGGCGGCCTTTGCCGGGCACCCGGAGCGCGCGTTCCGGCGCATCCGCTTCGTCCATGCCCCCGAGGCCGGCGATCAGGGGCTGGTGCGGCCGGTCGCGCGCTTCCCCTTCGTCCCGGACGATCCCGCACAGCGCGATGCGGATTGCTTCGAAGCCTATAATATCCAGGTCGAGGCGCTGGCGAAAAGACTGGCGGCGACCGGTTCAAGGACGCTCGTCATCGGCGTTTCGGGGGGGCTCGACTCCACCCATGCGCTGATCGTCGCGGCCAAGGCCACCGACCGGCTCGGCTGGAGCCGTGATCGGATCATGGCCTATACCATGCCGGGCTTCGCGACCGGGGAAGGGACGAAGGCCAACGCCTGGTCGCTGATGCGCGCGCTGGGCGTATCGGCGCAGGAAATCGACATCCGCCCCGCCGCGCGGCAGATGCTGGCGGACATGGACCATCCCTTCGCGCGCGGCGAAGCGGTGCATGACGTCACCTTCGAGAATGTGCAGGCCGGGTTGCGCACCGATTATCTGTTCCGGCTGGCCAATCAGCATGGCGGGATCGTCCTGGGCACTGGCGATCTGTCCGAGTTGGCGCTCGGATGGTGTACCTATGGCGTCGGCGACCAGATGAGCCATTACGCGGTCAATGCGGGCGTACCCAAGACGCTGATCCAGTTCCTGATCCGCTGGTGCATCCGCACCGGGCAATATGACGACACGACCAATGTGGTTCTCTCCGCGATCCTGGCGCAGGAAATCTCGCCCGAGCTGGTGCCTGCGGGCGCGGACGGCGCGATGCAATCGACCGAGGCGATGATCGGGCCCTATGCGCTCAACGACTTCTTCGCGCATTACGTCATCCGTCATGGCCTGAAACCGTCGAAGATCGCCTTTCTTGCCTGGCATGCGTGGCGGGATGCGCAGGCCGGAGCATGGCCGGAGGATCTGCCGCAGGATGCGCGGGTCGCCTATGACCTGCCGACCATCCGCCACTGGCTGGAACGTTTCCTGATCCGCTTTTTCCGCACCAGCCAGTTCAAGCGGTCCGCGCTGCCCAATGGTCCCAAGGTTTCGCCCGGCGGCGCGCTGTCGCCGCGCGGCGACTGGCGCGCGCCATCGGATGGCACCGCCGAGCCATGGCTGGCCGAGTTGCGCGACGAACTGCCTCCCGTCTGACCGAAGCGGACTTGGCAGCGCTTGTTCATCGGCGCTAAGGTCCAATCGTTTCGTCACAGGGACGATGATTTCACAGGCTCCTCCCGGCCTGTCGGCACGAGAGTAACCATGAGTCTTGTCGTTCGCACTTTGTCCGAACAAATCTTCACGATTATCCGAGAACGTATCATCAGCGGCGACCTGCCAGAGGAACAGCCGATCCGACAGGACGCATTGGCCAATGAACTGGGCGTCAGCAAGATTCCATTGCGCGAGGCTTTGGCCCGTCTGGAACAGGAAGGGCTGCTGACCAGCCAGGCCAATCGCGGCTTCTTCGTCCGCTCGCTGGGCGCCAGCGAAGCAGAAGAGATCTATGAATTGCGGCTGGCCATCGAGCCCGATGCCGCCGCGCGCGCCAGCCTGATCGCCACACCGGCGGACCATGACGCCGCACAGGCCGCGCTGGCCGCGCTGGACGTCGCCGCCCGCGACGCGTTGCACGAGGTCGCGCTCCTTAACCGCGCCTTCCACCTCGCGCTGGTCCGCCCGTTCGGCGGGACGCTGACCTTCCAGCTGATCGAGCGGTTGCAGGTGCTGGCCGAGCGCTATGTCGTGCAGCATCTCAAGCCCGCAGGACGCGAAGACCGTGCGCACCAGGAGCATCGGGCGCTGCTCGACGCGTGGCTGTCGCGCGACGGCGCGAAGGTCTCCGCGCTGCTGATCGACCATGTCCGTGCGACGATGGTCGATCTGCGCGGGCAGCTCAAACGCTGATCCGTTATCGGCCGCGGGGCGGCACCGGCGTGGTGATGATACGCGCGCCGCGCCGATAGGTCAGATAGCGCCACAACCATTGCAGGCTGACCCGGACACGCTGCGCCGTATTCACCAGCAGCACGACATGGACGATCGCCCAGAGCATCCAGGCGGGATAGCCCTTCATCCGGTAGCGGCCGAAATCGAAGATCGCGTGATGGCGGCCAATGATGGCCGCATTGCCGCGATTGTAAAAGTGAAACGCGGACAGCGGTTCGCCCTTGATTATCGCGCGCCGCAGCCCCTTGCCCAGGAACCGGCCCTGCTGCTGCGCTACCTGCGCAAGCCCGGGCAACGGCCTGCCGTCCTCGCCAAGGCAGGCCGCGACGTCGCCCATGGCGTAGACATGATCCAGCCCCTCGACGCTCAGGTCGGCGCAAACGGCGACCCGTCCTCCAGGCCCCGGCGGAACGCCCAACAGCTTGGCCGCACCGGTCGGGGCGACGCCCGCGCCCCACAACACCGTGCGCGCGGGGATGAACCGGCCACCGGCGGTCAACCCGTCCTCGGTAATGCGCTCCACCGGCGCATTGGTCATGATCTGGACGCCCAGCCTCTCCAGCGCTTTCGCCGCATAATCGGCCAGTGAATCCGGGAAAGCCGTCAGGAGACGCGGTCCGCCTTCGACGAGAATGATCCTGGCCGTTTCCGGTCGGATATGCCGGAAATCCGCAGTCAGCGCGTGGCGCGCAAGCTCAGCCACCGATCCCGCCATCTCCACGCCGGTCGGGCCGCCGCCGACGATCACGAAGGTCATCAGCGCCTCACGATCCGACGCGCCATCACGCTCCGCCTCCTCGAATGCGCTCAGGATACGCGAACGGATCAGCCGCGCTTCCTCGATCGACTTGCAAGCGGGGGCGACGCTGCGCCATTCGTCATGACCGAAATAGCTGCTCGTCGATCCCGTCGCGACGACGAGGCGGTCATAATGCAGCGTCTCGCCGCTCGCCAACGACACCTCCCGCGCCTGCGTATCGACGCTCGAGACCTCGCCCAGCACGACACCGATATTGGGGTAGCGGCCCAGCACGTGGCGGATCGGCTCCGCCACATCGGCCGGGGACAGCGCGGCCGTAGCGACCTGATAGAGCAGCGGGACGAAGAGGTGGTAATTGTTGCGATCGATCACCGTGACGCGGACGGCCGTGTTGCCCAGTTCCTGCGCAGCGGCCAGCCCGGCAAAGCCCGCACCGATAATGACAACATGGGGCAAATCCGAAACGCTGCCATTCCCGCCAACGGTCTTCATCAGTCTTCCTTTTACCACGCTACGGCAATCTTGCCGAAATGCTCGCCACTTTCCTGTCGGCGAAAGGCGTCCGCCAGTTCGTCCAGCGAATAACGGCGATCGATGACCGGTCGGCCGTCCGATCCATCGAGCGCCCGAACGAAATCCTGCTGCATCGCCCGACTGCCGACGATCACCCCCTGAAGCCGCGCCTGTTTGAGCATCAGCGCGGCAGTCGGCACCGCGCCGGCAAAGCCGGTCAGCACCCCGATCAGGCCGATATGCCCGCCGATGCGCACCGCGTCGATCGACTGCGCCAGCGTGGCCGGGCCGCCCACCTCCACCACATGGTCGACCCCGCCGCCGGCCCAGTCATGGACCACCTGTCCCCAATCGCGTGTCTCACGATAATTGATGGTGAAATCCGCGCCGAGTTCGCGCGCACGGCCCAGCTTTTCGTCGGACGACGAGGTGACGGCTACGCGCGCACCCATCATCCGGGCGATCTGGAGCGCCCAGATCGACACGCCGCCGGTCCCCAGGACCACAACATGATCCCCGGCCTTCAGCCCGCCTTCCACGACCAGACTCCGCCAGGCGGTCAGTCCCGCGGTCGTGATCGTCGCGGCTTCGGCGTGGTCATAGCCCAGGGGCGCATGCGTGAAGGCCGTGGCCGGCGCGACCACCATTTCGCACGCATAGCCATCGATGCCATCGCCCGGCACGCGCGAAAAATCACCGACGCGGGCCGGGCCATCCTGCCAGTCGGGGAAAAAGCAGGCGACAACCGCATCGCCGGTCGCGAATTCAGCAACGCCCTCTCCCACGGCGTCCACGATCCCGGCACCGTCGGCCATGGGAATGCGTCCGTCCCCGGTCGGCATCTTGCCGCTGACCACGCTATAGTCGTGATAGTTGAGCGACGTGGCGTGCAGTCGCACCCGGATCATTCCGGGCCCGGGCGCTCCGGGCTCCGCACGCTCGACCAGGCGAAGCCGGTCCAGCCCCCCGGGCGCGTCGAGAATCATCGCTTTCATCCGTCGGCCTTTTCAACTGGCGTGGCATGCGGGGCAACGCGGGGGCCGCAAAATGCGATCCCTTACCCGGTGGCCAACAACCACCCCGGCGGCAGGAAGTCGATAGACATATAGTAGTAGAAGGCACAACGCCCATCGGCCAGATAGCTGCCGCCCTTGACGATCCCGAAGGCCACATCGCCCAGAAAAACCGGCCCGCCGCTGTCGCCACTCCGACAGGTGGGGCCACGTACCGCGACCCAGGTCGGCGTGCACCCGCCGCCGCACAGATCGCCTGCGGGGGCGAAATCGGGAAGCCATATCTCCGCGCAGCTATAGCCGGTGCGCTCGCCGCGATGGCATACCCAGTCGCCCGCCCGCGTCGAGGCCCTTGCGCGCCCGCCCGTGACAAGACGCGCGATGGTCTTGTCCGTGTCGCTCCAGAAGATGGGGGCCAGCGGCTGTGCGCTGCCATGGACTTGCACATCCTGATAGCCCCAACCCCATTGCCCCAGAAAGGTCAGTGGCATCGCGGTGTCCGGGCCTTCGATCGCCGCCAGATCGTCCGGGCAATGCGCGGCGGTGACGACCCCGCTTTCGGCACCCCGCCGCACGACGAAGCCGCTGGTACAGGCATAGCGCCGCCCATCGGTCGGATCGACCCCGACCATCCGCATGCCGCCCCGCACATCGGCGAGATCGCCATCCGGCGCGTCCATCGTCGTCAACTGAACGGGGACGCCCGCCATCCGCGCAATGCGATCGCGCAACCGATCGGCGGGTTCGGCGGCGAGATCGGCCCGACTGACCATGACGACCAAGGCGCCGATCCGGGGATCGATGCCCATGCCAGGGGGCTGGCGCAGCGCCGCGCGAATGTCCGTCTGATGAAGCGCCAGCGCCATGATGAGTTGCTGGTGCGTGGCATAGGCGCCGGTGCGGAACCGGATCAACACCGGCGAACCGGCGATCATTACGCTGCGATCCGCGACCGGCGTCTCGCCTGTCAGATAAAGATCAATGTGGAAGGGCGCATGACCGATCGACAGCCCAGCGAGCCGGTCGCCGAATTCGACCCGCAACGCGTCCGTGACCGCGACCGACGCTTCCTGGACCTCCAATTCATGCAAGGCGCTGTCCGGCGACACGCCCGCATGCGTCGCATAGCTCGCGGCATCGATGGCGAGCGCGGCCCGCGGCTGAAGGACCGACGTCCCGGCCCGGGCCTGCGCGTTGGCCACCCCGGCCCATAGGGGCCAGCACGCCATCGCCGACAACAGCCATAAAGCCCAGCTATATCGCCCCAAAGAATAGTGCGGCTTATATCCCATCATTTTAATATGCATTCTTCCCGCCGAGCCGAACATCGTTTCGCGCGGGTGAACAAGGGGATGAACCGCATGTCGCTACGTTACGTCTTTCCATTGGTTCTGCTGGCATCGGGCACCCTGCTATCCGCCTGCTCGCCAACGGGTCCGCAGGCGAACGCCGTCGCCGAAAAAGACGGCCTCGGCAATGACGTCGTGCTGAACGATGAAGTCTCGGCCGACGCGGCGACCAATCAGGAGGACCTTTTCAACGGCCCGTCGATCGCCAATGATTCGGCGATTGGCAACGGGACGCGCTGATATCCGTTTCTCTCCGCGGCGGAGGGGCATTTTGCCCCTTCTCGCTCCTGCCTCGCCAATGGAAGCTCCCTGAGGCGCAGGACTGGCCCGGTGGTTCGCCACCGGGCCTTTTTTTCAGCAATCGGTGATGCCCAGGCTGCGCAGGACACGCATATCCTGTTCGACCACCCCGGCCGACAGGCGCTCGATCAACCGTTGCGCCTGCCGCCACATGCCTGCCGGGCCAGCTGGCGCGGTGGCCCCATCCAGCAGGCGAGCGCCACAGGTCCGCGCCAGCGCGAGCCCATTGGGGGCCTCGTCGACGACCAGCGATGGGAAGGGCAGCGCGGCATCGGGCGATGCGAAGAGTTGCCCGCTCATCCGATCGAGCGTGTCGATCGGCGGCGGCTGAAAAAACATGGCACCCGCGACCTTTGACACATAATGCACCGGGCTCAGCCGTGCCCACCAGATGCTGGCCAGACAAGCCGTTCCTTCCGCGACCAGCAACACTGCGCGGTCGGCGTGCGCCACCGCATGGTCGAGCCGCGCCGCCCATGCATCGCGCGTCTCCCGCGTCCGGGCATCGAAGGGCAATTGCACATCGCCCTGACGCGGCCACGCAAACCGCTTTTCCCAAGGCAGGCTGCGTTCCCTCCCAGCAAGTGGCAGGGTGATGATCGAGAAGGGCTCGTTGAGGCGCAGTGTGGTCAGCATGGTCTGCTCCGTCGGACTCGCCCCAAGCTACGCTACCGGCATAGAAGGGCAAGAGGAACCGGCGCAGCCCCGGATCATTCCACCGCCAAGGGCTGTCCGGCGCGCCGCGTATCCGCGCGCGCGGTCGCGATGCTGTCGACCATCAGTTCATACTGGTCCGGCGAATAGCCTGCGGCCAGGAACGCGCGTACCTCATACGACGGTACGCTATAGCCGTGATGCCAACTCAGAACCGCCATTCGCCGTAACGCCTCCAGGGACGGATCGGCCAGCCGTGGATTGCGCGTCTCGCCAAAGATCGTGCTGATCGCGCGAACCAGACGGCTCGGTGCACCGCGCAGGCTGGACAAACGGTCACGCCGGGACAGCGCCACGACCTGCCATTCAAGCGGCGAGAGCCGAGCCTCGGGGCCCGTCTTGTGTGCGGTGGCAGCATGAACCGCCAGTCGGGCCGCGCCGACTTCCTGAAAATCGAGATAGGCCATGACACACCCCTTTTCCCATGGCGCAACATGCCGAACCCGCACGCGAATGCGGATCGCGATCGACGGATTCGATCCGCCCGTGGCAGTGTCTCGCCTTGCCGAACTGAAGGAACATGCGGCTCCGCCGCCTTCCATACCAAGCGGTATATTAATCGATTACAGGACGGTCAAGCACTTTTATACCGACCAGTATCTATCGTGATGGCCAGAGCGCCAGTCCGGTTTCGACCAGCGATTCGAGTTCCTCGCGGCTGGCACCCGCCCCGGCCTGCACCGCCATGCCCTGGATGATCGCATAGAGACAACGCGCCAAGCCCTGCGGATCGACATCGGCCGGCAAATCCCCCTCGTCCTTCGCCCGCTCGAAACGGGCAAGCAGCGCCGCCTGCGCTCCGGCATTGCGGACGACGACCTCGGCTTTGATCGACTCGGCTTCGCTGCCGCACGCCACCGAGTGGATAACGCCAAGGCAGCCACGCGGCTCGAACTGACACGTCATCGCCTCGAACGCACCGCGCAGCAGGCAGCGCGCGACACCGCGCGCGCTGGGCTGGTTCAGGGCCTCTCCGATATAGGCGAGCTTTTCCGCCTCATAAAGGTCGAGCGCCTTGTGAAACAGCGCCTCCTTGTTGCCAAAGGCCGCATAGAGGCTGGGCTTGGTGATGCCCATCGCCGCGGTCAGGTCCGCCATCGACGCGCCTTCATAGCCCTTGCTCCAGAAGACCCGGAGCGCAGCCGCCAGCGCCTGTTCGGTGCAGAATTCACGAGGGCGGCCCTTGCAGGCGGGCAGTGCGTCTTTCATAACATTCGGTATATAATTACCGACGGTGATTTGTAAGCCCCCGTCGCCGCCCCGAGCACAGGCCGGTCGATCATCCGCGCTTGAGCATGCTGCGGCGGCGACCATAAAGGGCGTAGAACGCCAGCCCCGCCGCGTTCCACAGTACGAACCGCGCGATCGTCGTGCTCGGCAGGCTGAACAGCAGGTAGATGCAGCCGATGATCGCCAGCGATCCCACCAGATAGGGCTGAGGGCAGCGGAACAGCCGCTTGGCATCCGGCGCGCGACGCCGCAGCGTCATCAGGCAGGCCCCCACCGCGATGAAAGCGAGCAGCGTACCCGCATTGGCCAGTTCCGCAATCTCGTCCAGGCGGAAGATACCCGCGACGATCGCGATCGAAATACCCGTAACCAGCGTGATCCGCGTCGGCGCGCCGCTGCGCTTGCTGACCACCGCCAGCGACTGGGGCAGCAACCCGTCGCGGGCCATGGTGAAGAAGATGCGGCTCTGGCCATACATCATCACCAGAATGACCGACGGGAGCGCGATCACCGCCGCCAGGGCGATCAGATGTGCTGCGGTCGGCTGGCCGAGCGAGCGCAGGACCAGCGCCAGCGGTTCGGGCGAGTTGGCCAGCTGCAGGAAGGGCATGGCCCCCACCGCCGTCACCGCGACCGCCATGTAGATCAGGGTGCAGACCAGCATCGAACCGACGATACCGATGGTCAGGTCCCGACCCGGATTCTTCGCTTCCTCGGCCGACGTCGCCACCGCGTCGAAGCCGTAAAAGGCGAAGAAGACGATCGCCGCTGCCGCCATCACGCCGCGCTTGGCCCCGTCGACTTCGGTCGCGGCAAAGCCGTATGGCATGAAGGGGTGAAGATTGGCATTGTTGAACGCGGGCAGCGCGAAGGCGATGAACACGCCGAGCGCGACCAGCTTGATGATGACGAGGATGATGTTGAGCGTCGCGCTCTCACGCGTCCCCGCGATCAGCATCCCCATCACCGCCAGCGCCACGACCACGGCGGGCAGGTTCACGATGCCGCCGCCATGCGGCCCCGACAACAAGGCCGCCGGCAAATGGACCCCCGCCGCCTGGATCCAGCCCACCAGATAGCCCGACCAGCCGACGGCGACGGTCGAACAGGCCAGCGAATATTCGAGGATCAGGCTCCACCCGACGACCCAGGCCAGTGTTTCGCCCAGCGCGGTGTAGCTGAAGGTATAGGCACTGCCCGCCGTCGGGATCATCGTCGCCAACTCGGCATAGGCCAGGGCCGCACAGGCGCAGACTGCGCCCGCGATCGCAAAGGCCAGGATTACCGCAGGCCCGGCCCGCTCCGCCCCGACCCCGGTCAGGGTGTAGATGCCCGTGCCGACGATCGCGCCGACACCCAGCGCGATCAGATGGGGCCAGCTGAGCGTCTTGGCGAGCGCCTGGCCCTCACCATGCTGGGTCGCGCCGCCCAATGGTTTCAATGGTCCGAACATATGGTGCGATCCCCGCCCTAACAGTTTTCATCATTTTATGGGGCAGCCTGTAATCCGCCCTTCAGATCGTCCAGCGTGGACTGAATATGTGCACCAAGCAATGCCTTAAGCCGATCGGCATCGCGCGCCAGAAAGGCCTCGATCTGCTCGCGATGTTCGAGATGCGCGCGGGCGTCGCGGCCCGCGGGTTGCAGATGCGCCACGACATAGCGTTCAGCCAGCACTGCGAGTTGACGGATGATCTGGATGGTCAGCGGCTGCCGGACCGGGCGGACCATGGCCATGTGGAACTGGCGATTGCACAGGGCGACGCGTGGAAGGTCGCCGGTCGCCGCGCGGTCCAGCGCCTCGAAGGTCGTGCGGACGCGCGCCTGCTCCTCGCCGTCCGCGATTAGCGCGGCGCGCGCAGCGGCGGCGGGCTCAAGGCGCAACCGCAGGCCATAGATTTCCTCCGCCTGCCCCACCGTCATCGCACCGACCGTATAGCCGCGATTGGCGACCCCGTGGAGCAACCCCTCCTGCTCCAACCGCGCCAGCGCCTCCCGCAAGGGGATCTTGCTGACCCCAAGTTCGGCCGCCAACGCGTCCTGGCGGATCGGTCCATCACCGCCCAATGTCCCCGCGACGATGCGTTCGCGGACGATGCCGCAGATTCGGTCGGCCAGGGTCTGGACGACGATGACGCCCCCGCCCTTCGCCCGCCCTTCGACGGGCGGGGCGGTTTCGGGCGGGGACGATGTCGCCATCAGGCAGCCTTGCTGACGCCCAGCGTCGGCCGGGTCGCCGCCGCCTTTTCGACCATCGCGATCACCTCGGCGCGACGTTCGCCCTCCAGCACGTAGCGCGGCGGCAGGACACGCTCCGAACCACGGCCCATCACCTGCTCGGCCAGCTTGATCGACTGGACCAGATCATGCTCGGCATCGAGATGGAGCAGCGGCATGAACCAGCGATAGATTTCCATCGCCTTGGCATGATCGCCGCGTTCGAACGCGGCGACCAGCTCGACCGACTCCTTGGGGAAAGCATTGGTCAGGCCGGAAACCCAGCCCTGCGCACCGAGATACAACCCTTCGAGCGCCACATCGTCCAGACCGGCGAAGAGCGTATAGCGATCGCCGAAGATGTTGCGGAAATCGGTGAAGCGGCGGGTGTCGGGCGCCGACTCCTTGACCGCGACGATCGTCTTCACATCGACCAACGCTTCCAGCACGACCCGGTCGATCACCGTCCGATAGGCGGGCGGGTTGTTGTAGAGCATGATCGGCAGGCCCGTCTTCTCGGCCACGCCCTTGAAATGGTTCACCAGCTCATGCGCCTTGGGAACATAAACCATCGGCGGCAGCAGCATGAGGCCATCCGCCCCGGCTTTTTCGGCGGCCTGCGCATAACGGACCGCGCGGCGGGTGTCATATTCCGACACGCCGGTGATAACGGGGACGCGGCCCGCGACCGCCTCGACGATCGCGGTCAAGACCTCGACCTTTTCGTCATAGTCGAGCGAGTTGTTCTCGCCGACCGTTCCTAGCGCAATGACGCCGGTAACGCCGTCGTTCACCAGATCGTCGACCACCCGCTGCGTATCGGCGAGATCGATCGACAGATCCTCCCGCACCTGGGTCGTTACTGCGGGAAATACGCCACGCCAGCCGATGGTCACTATCTGTCTTCCTGCTGTTTGATTGTAGATACTGTATACGTTTTTAAATGCTGCCGTGCAACAGGTAATCGCGCTCACTCTTCCTCGGGATAGGGGCCTTTCCCTCCCTCGGCGATGAAGCGATCGGTCCGCGCCTCGATCACCGGCAGCGGGACATAGCCGAGTTGCAGCATCGCATCGTGCCAGGCGCGGATGTTGAACTTCGGCCCCAACGCCGTTTCAGCCTTGGCGCGGGCACGCTGGAACGCAAGCTGGCCCATATAATAGGACAGCGCCTGTCCGGGCCATGCGATGTAGCGATCCACCTCTGTCTCGATCTCATGATCCGACAGGGCGGTGTTATCATGCAGATAGGCCTGCGCCTTTTCACGGCTCCAGCCCATGGCATGGATGCCGGTATCGACGACCAGCCGCGCCGCCCGCCATGCCTGATAGGACAACATGCCGAACCGCTCATAGGGCGTCTTGTACAGGCCCATATCCTCACCCAGCGCTTCGCAATAAAGCGCCCAGCCCTCGCCATAGGCCGACAGATAGCTGTCGCGCCGGAATGCGGGCAGCGCCTTGTTCTCCGCCGCCAGTGGCATCTGGAAGGCATGACCCGGCGCGCTTTCATGCAGCGTCAGCGCGGGCAGCGCGTAGAGCGCGCGCGACGGCAGGTTATAGGTGTTGACCAGATAGATGCCGGTGCCGCCCCGCCCGGCGGTGTAAAAGGGCGCGAGGTCCGCCGGCACCGGCTTGATCGCGAAGCGGCTGCGCGGCAGGCGGCCGAACCAGTCGGAGGCCACCCCGTCGAAGCTCTTGGCGAACCAGGCCGCCCAATCGAGCAGTTCCTGCGGCGTCTTCGCATAGAATTGCGGATCGGTGCGCAGGAAGGTCAGGAAGGCGGCGAAATCGCCCTGAAACTTCACCTCTTTCATCACGGCGTCCATGCGGCCGCGGATGCGCTGCATCTCCGACAGGCCAATGGCATGGACCTGCTCGGGCGTCATGTCGGCGGTCACATATTCGCGGATCTTGGAACGGTAGTAAGCCTTGCCATCGGGTAGGTCATAGGCCGCCGTGCTGATCTGCGCCTTGGGCATATAATCGTTGCGCAGGAAATTCAGCAGCTTGCGATGCGCAGGTATCACGCCATCGCGGATCGCGGCCATCGCTTCGGCCCGCAAGGCCGCCACCGTCGCCGGGGCCATGTTGGCCGGCATCGTCCTGAACGGCGCGTAGAAAGGCTGGTCCTCGCCCGTCCCGGCATCGACCACCTGCGCCACCCCGATATCGCGGCCCTTCAGCGTGACGCGCGGCGGCGTGAACCCGCGCGCGAGCCCAGCCTGCATATTGCCGATCTGCTGATCGAAATAGCGCGGCAGGGCCCGAAGCATCGCGATATAGTCGCGATACTGGCTCTCGCGGGTGAAGCTGCCCCGCGCCCACCCCGCCAGATTGCCCCAGAAGCTGGTATCCGCGTTGAGCGGCTTTTCATAGTCGCGGAAGCGCTGCGCGGCGAGGAGCGCGTCGATCTGCCCCCGATAGACCATATAGTCGATGCGGACATCGGGCGACAATCCTTGCGGATCGATGGTGGCAAGTGCCTTGGCGGTCGCCTCCCACCGCGCGAGCCGTGCGGCCTGCGCCGCCGGACCGACATCGGGCAATTGGCGCGAGCCCGCACTGCCGCTGTCCTCATCGGCGGCATTCTGATCGATCCGCCAGCGATATTCCGCCTCCGACAGCGCCCGGAACCGGGCGTCCGCGCCTTGCGCGGGCTTGGCGGTGGTGCGGGACGGAGCCCGGGCGTCCAGAGCAGCGACCGGCGCCCATAACAGCGTCGCCCCCGCCAGCAGCTTCGCGATCCGATGCGACATGCCCATTCCCCCTATGTTCAACCGTTCAAAGCCATGACATCACGATATAGATCGGGTGCGATCTCCACCCCTTGCGACAGCGATCGCACACGCGCGGCATAGCGGCGGGCGGATGGCAAGCGGGCACCCTGCCCCGTGATCGCGTCGAACATCGTCTCCGCCCGCGCCTGATGCCCGGGCAACAGGTCACCCAGAAAGCCCGCCGGATCGATCGCGACGATGAGTTCACCGCCCAGCGGCGACCCGCCACGCCCGTCATCCCAGGCAATCGATTCCCGACTGGTCATGTCCCCGATCAGCGGTCCGGCCAGCAGTTCGACCATCGTCGCCAGCGCCGAGCCCTTATGCCCGCCAAAGGTCCGCATCGCCCCGGCCAGCACCGCCGCCGGATCGGTCGTCGCCTGCCCCTGCGCATCCACACCCCAGTCGTCTGGGATCGGCTTGCCCGCGCGGCGGTGCAGTTCGATCTCACCCCGCGCCACCATCGAGGTCGCGAAGTCGAAGACGAAGGGCGGTCCGTCAGGGCGCGGCCAGCCAAAGGCGATGGGATTGGTCCCGAACACCGGTTCCGCCCCGCCCGCTGGCGCGACCCAGGCATGGCTGGGCGTGAAGGCCAGTGCCACCAGCCCCGCCTCGGCCAGTTCCTCGACCTCGGGCCACAGCGCGGCGAAGTGAACGACGTTGTTCAGCGCCAGCGCGGCGATGCCGTTCGCCTTCGCTTTTTCAATCAGCGCGGGCTTGCCGGTCTGAAAGGCGAGCTGGGCAAAGCCGCCCCCGCCATCGACCCGGACCAGCGCGCGCGCGGGATGGGCGAGTTCGGGACGCGCATCGGGCACGACCACGCCCCTGGCCAGGCTGGAGACGGCGACGAGCAATCGATAGATGCCATGCGACGCGCATCCGTCGCGCTCCCCCGCCACCATCGTTTCGGCGACGGCTTCCGCATGATCGCGGGCGAGCCCGGCACCGATCAGCTTGGCGCGCGCCAATATCCGCAGTTCGTCGAGTGTCATCCGAATGCCGGTCATGCCGTCGGTTCCTTCTTCGCGACGAAGAGCCGCATGCCGAACACCGGCCCCGCCGAGCTGCGATCATGCGGAACGACGCGGATGCGGACGCGCTTCTTGCCCTTGGTCAGCGCGTCGGCCAGCGGATACTCGACGTCGAAGAACTGGCCAGGCCTATTATTTTCAAGATGTTGGGTCGCGATCTTAACATTGTCGACCAATATGTCGAAATCGCGCTTGCGCTCATCCCCCCAATAGGTCGCCTGCAGGATCAGCGGTCCGGGGCGCACGGCCATGCCGAACTCGAAATAGCCGCCCGACCGCGCATCCCGCCCCTGCCGGCCGCGATAGGACACCGGGTAGGAAATCTCGGACGTAAGCCCATGATCCCGCTCGGGTTGCATCTCCCCCAGATGCATGACATCGACCGAGCGTGCCGCGATATCGCGGACCCGCGCCTGCTCCGCCAGGAACGCGGCTTCCTCCGCTTTCCAGCCCGCCTCGGTGAAGCGCTTGAAATACACCGCGCTGCGCCGGTCATATTGGCTGAAGAACGGCACGAAGCTCAGGTCGGCAGGTCGGAATATCCCCCGTGCCGCATAGCGCGCGGTTGAGGTATCCTGCTCGACAAAGGCCTTGAGGGGTTCGGCACCGACCATCGCGGGATCGGGTGCGTTCCACGGTGTCTCGGACGGCCCCAGATCGGCGGCCATCACCATCGGCCCCCGCACCACCGCGACGGTCGCATCGTCACCCGGCGTCGCCTCCAGGCGAAGGTCGAGCGGCAGGGTGATCGCAACCACATCCCCCTGCACCCAGCGCCGGCTCACAACGGCATAGCCCCGTTCGAGGACCGGCGTGACCGGCCTGTCGTTGACCGTTACGATCGCACGACCGCTCGCCCAACCCGGCACACGCAAGGCCACGGGAAAATGCCCGCCTTTGCCCAGATCGGTAAAGGTCAGGCGGCTGGTCCCATGCATCGGATATGTCGTGTCGAGGGTCAGCGTCGCGTCTCTGCGCTCCCATCGCGCCTCGGACGGGATGTAGAGATTGACCAGAAGCGCGTCCCCGCCTTGCCAGAAGATGGACTCGCCATGCTTGGCATGGCTTTCCATCCCCGAACCGACGCAACACCAGAAGGCATCGTCCTTGGGGCTCGAGTATTCGCGCGCCGTGCCGGTCATCAGCGGCGTCATATAGGTGAAGCCGCCATGCCCCGGATGTTGCGCGGCCATGACATGGTTCAGATGCGTCCGCTCGTAAAAGTCGAACAAGGCGCCGTCCGGCTGCCAGCCATAGAGATGCCGGGTCAGCTTGAGCATGTTATAGCTGTTGCAATGCTCGCACGTCTGTTCGGTGATGTGGCGGGCGATCGTGTCGGGCCCGGAAAAATATTCGCGATCGGCATTGCCGCCGATCACATAGCTGTGATGCCCCGTCACCGTGTCCCAGAAGAAGCGGGCGCCGCGCGCGGGTGCCTGTCGCCCGGTGATCTCATACAGCCGCGCCAGACCGATCAGCTTGGGCACCTGTGTATTGGCATGAAGATTGGCCAATTGGTCCTGTTGCGCGACCAGCGGATCGAGGATCTTGCGATCGTAGATCCGCTCGGCCAGCGCCAGCCATTGCGGGTCGCCGGTGCGCTGGTGCAGTTCGGCGAAGCTCTCATTCAGGCCGCCATATTCGCAGCCCAGCACCTCCTGCACGCGCGCATCGTCCAGCGCCGCGAAGACGCGCGCGAAATATCGGCCCAGCCCGACCGCGACAGCCAGCGCCTGCGCATTGCCCCATCCCGCGTGGATGTCGAGCAGACCGGCAAACAGCTTGTGAACGGTGTAGAGCGGCGACCAGGAGCCATTGAGGTCAAAGCCGCCCGATTTGATCCGGCCCGCCATGATCTCGGGAAAAATCTCCTCGCCATCGACGATCGTGCCATCCGGCCGCTTGCGTCCCAGCGCGCCGACATAGCCGGTGCCGCGCTTGGCCTGCGCCTCGGCCAGTTCGGTGACGATATAGTCGGCGCGCCGTCGCATCTCGGCATCGCCGGTCTGCTGCCAGGTCAGCACCAGCGCCGACATATAATGGCCCAGCGTATGGCCCGCGATCGTGTCGCTTTCCCAGCCGCCATAGATCGGCGCACGCGGCGCGAGCCCCGCATAGAGCCGGAAATTGTGCAGCAGCCGGTCGGGATCGAGCCGATGGAGATAACGCCGGTTGGTCTCGACCGCCGTCGCGTAGAGGGAGGGGCGCAGCCGCACCGCCGCCAGGGGAAAGGGTTCGGCCTTGGCGGGCACCATCGATCCCGTCGCCGCCATTACGCGCGGCGTGACCCCCATCAAGGCGATTCCGGCCGCGCCACGCATCCATTCGCGCCTGTTCGCTCGCAGCATCTTGTCCTCCCGATAATATAGTATACCGTATAGTGCGTTGAGAATGGGGTCAATGGCGGGGGAGCGACCAGGCCATGATCCGGTATCGGAAGGGTCTTCACCATGCGCCGCACGTTGGTTTCGCTCCTGCCCCTGACCCTGGGCGCTGGTCTTTTGGCGCTCGGCTCGCAGGCGATCGGGGAACCGGCACGGGGGCGCCCCTCGCCAAGGGCGAAAGGCCTGGCACAAATGGCGCTGCGCGTCGGTGCCTTCCGACTGATCCTCGATCCGGCCAGCCAGACCGCACGCGGATTGGCACCCTTGTCGACACCCGGATTTGATTTCCTGCCGGTCGGCCGAACCAAGGTACGGACGGGGCATGACTTCAACCAACTCGGCGATATCCATATTCGGCTGCGCCAGGGCGGTGAGGCATGGCGCGATTTCTCCTCGGCGCATCGCCGTGGCATCATCCGCGCCCTGCCCGCGCGAGGGGCGGCGCTGGCCGCCGCCGATATCACCGGCACGATGGGCGACGGCCTGCCGCTGCGCATCATCCGCGAATGGGTGAACGAGCGGAATTCACCCGCCCTTCGCTTCACCCTGACCAACAGCAGCGATCGTCCCGTCGAAATCGGCGGCCTCGGCATACCGATGGTGTTCGACAACATCATCACCGGCCGCACACTGGAACAGGCCCATGCCGAGGCCAGCTTCGCCGATCCCTATATCGGCCGCGATGCGGGCTATGTGCAGGTTACCCGTCTCAACGGCCAGGGTCCCGCGCTGCTGGTGCTCCCGGACAAGGCCACACCGCTCGAAGCCTATGTCCCCATTCCGACGCAACGCGAGACCGACGGCAAGACGGTGATCGTCGAGGCCAGCCCCCGCGCCCAAACGTCGGAAGGCTTTTACGACTGGACGGTGGCCAGCGCCGCTTATGCCGCGACGGACTGGCGCAAGGCGGGCGCGCCGTGGAACACCCCTACCAGCTTTTGGCTGGCACCAGGCGAAAGCCGCCGGATCGGTCTGCGCTTCGTGGCCGCGCCCGCGATCCGCGCGATCGAACCCACGCTCATCGCGCAGGACCGGCCGGTCGCGATCGGCGTTCCCGGCTATGTCGTGCCGACCGACCTCGATGCCGCGCTGTTCGTCCACGCGCCCGCCGCCATCGCGCGGATCGAGAGCTTTCCCGAAGGCGCGCTGTCCGTCGAACGGAGCGACGGCGGCAAATCCGGCTGGGCCAGGCTGACGGTCCGGGGGCGCCAATGGGGCCGCGCCCGCCTGACCCTCACCTATGCCGACGGGCAGGTGCAGACGGTCCATTATCATGTCACCAAGCCGCTGGATCAGGTCTCCGCCGATCTCGGCCGCTTCTCGACCACCCGGCAATGGTTCGATCGCGCAGGCGACCCGTTCGGCCGATCGCCCGGCATCCTGACCTATGATCGCGAGGCGGACCGGATCGTCACCGCCGATCCCCGCGTCTGGATTTCCGGCATGAGCGATGAGGGCGGCGCGGGCAGTTGGGTCGCGGCGGTGATGAAGCAGCTCGACCATCCCGATGCCGCCGAACTCGCCCGGATCGAGACGATGGTCGACCGGACGATCGTCGGCCGGCTTCAGGTCGCCAGTGGCCCCCATGCCGGGGGCGTCCGCAAGAGCCTGTTCTATTATGATCCCGTCACATTTCCCGATCTCTACAGGCCCTCAAGCGACTGGCGGAGCTGGACGTCCTGGAAAAAGGATCAGGCCGCGGATCTGGGCCGCGCCTATAATTACCCGCATGTCGCCGTGGCCCATTGGGTGCTGTATCGCATCGCGCGCAATCATCCGGGCATGACCAGGGTCCATGACTGGCGCTGGTATCTCGACCATGCCCGCCAGACGATCGTCGCGATGATGCGCGACGCGCCGCATTACGCGCAATTCGGGTTGATGGAGGGCGATGTCTTCATCGACATATTGACCGACCTGAGGCGCGAAGGATGGACCGCGCAGGCTGACGAGGTCGAGCGGCTGATGAAAGCGCGCGCCGACCACTGGCGCACCCTGCGCTATCCCTTTGGCAGCGAGATGGCGTGGGACTCGACGGGCCAGGCGGAGGTCTATGCCTGGATGCGGTATTTCGGATACGCCCCCCAAGCGGAGGTCACGCGCGAGGTGATCCTGGGCTATGATCCCACTATTCCGCACTGGGGCTATAACGGCAATGCCCGTCGTTACTGGGATTTCCTCTATGGCGGCAAATATCCGCGACTGGAGCGGCAAATCCATCATTACGGGTCGACGCTGAACGCGATCCCGCTGTTCGACTCCTTCCGTCGCGATCCGCGCGACACCTATCTGCTGCGCATCGCCTATGGCGGGCTGATGGGCGGGATCACCAATATCGATCAACGGGGCGCGTCGTCCGCCGCCTTTCACAGTTGGCCCGACAGGATGCAATGGGATCCCTATAGCGGGGATTATGGCATGGGCTATTTCGGCCACGCCTATGCCGCCGCCACCTATCTGGTGAACGACCCCGTGCTCGGCTGGCTGGCCTATGGCGGCAACTTGCAGCAGAGCGGCGCGGCCATCCTCGTCGAACCGCGCGACGGCGCGCGCAGCCGCCTGTTCATCGCCCCTGCCGGGGTATGGCTGACGCTGGAAGCGGGCAAGATCGCCGCCGCAACCTATGATCCCGCGCGTGGAATCATTCGCGTGACGCTCGATCCCGCCACACCGGCCACGGCCGTGGCCCGGTTGTTCGTGGAAACGACGATTGCGGGAGGACAACGCTATCGCCCCGACCATGGGACACTGGAACGTGGCGGCTATACGGTTCCGCTGGCGGATTCGGCGTCGGAGATCACGCTGTCGCCCAGATAGGCGCGGAGCTGGCGCACCAGCGGCGGGTCGGCTGGCGGCATGGGCAAGTCGCCCATCGCCTCCGGGCGACGCCAGACCAGCCCGTCTGCCTCCAGCGCGACCGGAGTCCCCCGCCAGCCACGGACGACATAGAGCATCAGAAGCAGATGACGGCCCGGCAACGGCTCGGTCGAAAAGCCTGCTGGCTCCAGCATATCGGGCGCGACCGCGATCCCCAGTTCCTCGCGCAATTCGCGGACCAGCGCGGTTTCGGGCGTCTCGCCGGGCTCCACCTTGCCGCCGGGGAACTCCCATAACCCGGCATGAGCCTTGCCCGATGGACGCCGCTGCAACAGGATCTTCCCGTCCGCGTCCACCAATGCCGCGGCGACGACAGGGAAAAGCGTCGCGGTCTCGCCCGAGCCGGCGACTATATTGTTCATTTTATTAACCTTTGCCGCTTAACTCATCCGATCGATGACGCCGCTTCGCCTCATTGCCGATTTTGGCCGACGCCTGGTTCGCGACAAGCGCGGCGCGTCTGCGGTCGAATACGGCATCCTCGTCTGCTTCGTCATGCTGGCCATCTTCGCCGCGCTGGCGCAGGTCAATACAAGTCTCGGCCATGTCTTCGGCGAGTTGGCGCGGCAGCTCGATGCCGGCACGCGATAGGCGCGAATTCTCGCCAGCCGCGACGGCTATCTTAAATCTTCGTCAATCTGTCCGGCGTACACGGCGGTAGCTGATCCGGGCACCCGGCTCAGTCGGGTGATTGATACGCACAAACAACGGAGACCGGAATGAAGACGATCCGCAAGATGATCAAGGACAACAAGGGCGCGACCGCGATCGAATATGGCCTGATCGCCGCTCTGGTTGCCGTCGCCGCGATCGTGGGCATGGGCAGCCTGGGCAAGAGCCTGAACTCGGCATTTTCCAATATCTCGAGCACGCTCGACGGCCAGGTCGCCAAGACCAAACCACAATAATATTGGTACGCGGCAAGACGGATGGCGCTAGCTCGCCGTCCGTCTTCCGTCTGACCTCCGCAGCGATCAGAGACGCCCCATGGCCAAGAACTTGGCCGCGCGTCCGCGCTTGAGTTCGTCCCGGCTCAGACCCGTCAACTCGTCCAGCGCCCTTTCCACCGCATCGCCCAGATTGGCGATCGCGCCCGGATAATCGCGATGTGCACCGCCGACCGGCTCGGCCACGATGGTGTCGATCACGCCGAAATTCTTGAGATCCTGCGCCGTGACCCGCATGGCCTCTGCCGCGTCCGCCGCCTTGTCCGATGTGCGCCACAGGATCGAGGCACAGCCTTCGGGGCTGATCACCGAATAGATGGCATGTTCGAACATCAGGACGCGATTGCCCGCCGCCAGCGCGACCGCGCCGCCCGAACCACCTTCGCCCACGATCGCCGCAACGACCGGCACGCCCGCCGCCAGACACGCCTCGGTCGAGCGGGCAATCGCCTCGGCCTGGCCACGTTCTTCGGCCTGGATGCCGGGGAAGGCGCCGGAGGTGTCGACCAGCGTCACGATCGGCAGGCCGAAGCGATCGGCCAGTTCGACCAGGCGGATCGCCTTGCGATAGCCCTCGGGCTTGCCCATGCCGAAATTGTGGCGAAGCCGGCTGGCCGTGTCCTCACCCTTTTCATGGCCCAGCACCATGACGCGCTGGCCACGGAATCGGGCGAAGCCCCCCATGATCGCCTGGTCATCGCCAAAGGCCCGATCGCCCGCCAACGGCACGAACTCGTCGAACAGCCCGGCGACATAATGTTTGAAATGCGGCCGCTGCGGATGGCGCGCGACCTGCGTCTTCTGCCACGGGGTCAGCTTGGCGAAGGTATCGCGCAGCAGCTTGTCCGATTTGACCTGAAGTTTGGCAATCTCCGCGCCGATATCGACGCCGCCATCGGCGGTCGTCTCGCGCAGTTCATCGATCCGGCTCTGCAGCTCGGCGATGGGTTTCTCGAAATCGAGGAAGCTCGTTGACATAATGGCCTAGCGCCTAGGGCTGCTCGCCGCGAAAATCAACGAGCGGGTGACGCGCATTGACCAGTTCGACCAGGCGCGCGGCCTCGACATGGGTGTAAATCTCCGTCGTCGCGATATCGGCATGGCCCAGCATCGCCTGCACCGCGCGCAGGTCCGCGCCACCGGCCAGCAAATGGGTGGCGAAGGCATGGCGCAGGACGTGCGGGCTGATCCGGTCCGGCGGCACCCCCGCCTCGGCGGCCAGTTGCTTGACCAGTTGATACAGCCGGATCCGCGAAAGATGCTTCTTGCCGCCAGGAAACAGCCAGAGCGACTCCCCCGGCACATGCTGGCGCCACAGGGCGACGGCCGAGCGCGCGCGGTCGGAGATCGGCACCATCCGCTCGGTGCCGCCCTTCCCCTTCAGGATCAGGAAGGGCCGATCGGTGTGAACCGCGCGACGGGGCAGCGCCACCAGTTCGCTCGCGCGCAAGCCCGAGCCATAGAGAAGCTCGATCAGCGCGGCGAGGCGTAGGTCCGCCGGCCGGGGATGCGGCACCGCCACCCGCTCGCCGATCGTCGCGAAAAGCCGATCGATATCCTGATGGCTCAAGATCTTGGGCAAGGCGCGGCGCAGGCCGGGGCGCGGCAGGACGCTCGCCGGATCGTCGGCCCGGTGCCCTTCCTCGTGCAGAAACGCATAGAAGCGCCGCAGTGCCGCCGCCTTGCGCGCGACGGTGGCGGTGGAGAGGCGACTCCAGCCGTCCGCAAGCCCGCGCAAGGCGGCATCATCCGCCGCCACCAGCCCGCCGACCGCGTCGCCCGCCAAGCGCAGGTCGGAGCGATAGGCGGCGATGGTATTGGCCGCCGCACCGGCCTCGGCCGCCATCATTTCCAGAAAGCGGTCGATCAGCGCGGCGTCGGAACGGCTCACGCGCGGGCGATCGCTTCCGCCGCGATCATCCGCGCCTCTGTATCGAGGCCCACCGAGCGCAGGGCATCGAGCATCCGGTAAAGTGCCTGGGGCGGAACGCCGCCCCAGTTCGACGTCTGCATCCCCGTCGCGCACAACAGCACGACCATGCCGGTCTGCCCATCGGCCACCGCTTCGTCCAGTGCGTCGGTCCAGGCATTGCGCTGGCCGATGCGCACGTCGAGCGCCTCGGCCCCCTTTTCGATATCCGCGCGCGACAGCCGGCCCAGCCCGGCCAGCCCGGCAAAGAACAGCCGCTGCTTCAACCGCTGATCGCCCGAGCCCGCATAGCCGGAGACGAGGTCATAGGAGACCTCTCCCTGTCGATCGGGATCCGCCAGTTGCAGCATCGCCCAGCCATCGCTGCCCTGCTTGACCACCCCGAGCCAGCGCGCCGCGCTGCGATCCAGTCCGGCCGACAGCATCGACGCGATCAGGCGATCCGTGTCCCCCTCATCGGCCACCGGCAAGCGCGCGGCCGCGCGGGCGGTGAGGATCAGGCGACCATAGGGCGTCCGCGCGCCATCGCCCCACAGCGACCGCATGGCGCTCAGCCGCGCGGCCCCATCGCTGGCGGCATAGGCGTTGCGCAGGTCATTGACGACGGCCTGCTGCGCACGCGTGGCATCGTCATTCTCGGCAAGGCTGGCATAGAAATCGACCAGCGCCGCATTGGACAACACGCCCATCGCCGCTGCCTCATCGATCACCGACGCCCGCTCGGGCATCGCGACCGACGGGGATGTCGCCAGCCAGCCGCGCACCTGCGGCCCGACATAGGACAGATACTCCGCCGGGATGCTCACGCCGGTCGCGGTGGCCAGGCCGAAACGCCACACCGTCAGCCGATCCGCACCGCCCCAGTCGATCGACACCGCGCGTCGCCCGTTGGCGCCCGATCCCATGACCTTCTGCGCAAGCTTCAGGTCGATATCCTCGGCGATATGCTGGCGCTGGACCTGCTTGATGATCGCGCTGCCCTTGTTCGCATCGCCGGTCAGCGCGGCACACATGGCCTGCGCCACGCGATAGCCGCCCAGCCCCGTGATCGCCGCACCACGATCGGCCAGCGGACACAGCCCCGCCGGGTCGCTGGATGCCAGCAAGGCGTTGATGCCCACCTGATAGAGTTTGGGGGTATAGCTGCTCGCATCGACCGACTGGACAACGGCGCGCGCCATCTGCGCCTCGCCCATGCGGACCAGCAACCAGGCGCGCTCCGCCGCGAAATCGGCGCCGTTCACGCCGCGCGGCGTCACCATCTGCGCCACCAATGTCCGGCGCAGCAGGATCGACATCCAGCGCGACGGCAGCGGCGCGGACAGACGCCGCATCAAGGCTTCGGCCACCCGCCCATCGGCGCGGGCAAAGACATCGGCGGGCAGCGCCCCTTCGCGCTCGCCCGCCGGACCGACCAGCGCGAGCGAACGCCGCGCAAAGGCCGGAAGATCATAATCCGCCAGCGAACGCACCTCTGCGACCGGAGTCGGCGACGGCACGACACTGGGCGGGGCGATGGTGGGCAGCGGCTGCACCACCGCGCCAGGCGGATCGACGACCGGCGCCAAGCCGGAGGGCGCCACACCGGAGGGCGACGGCGCCGGAGCGGCCGAGGGCACGGCACGCGGCGTCGGCGTCGATGCGGGCCTGGGGGCCGTGCGCGGAGTCGCGGGCGCGGACGGCTGCCCGAAACCCGGCGGCAGAAGCGATTCGGGGCGATCCTGCGCGGCGGCCAGCGCCGCCGCCCCCGCCATCAGCAGGGCGACGGCGCGGGGCAGATGGCGGAAAGCGCGCTTGCGCTTATTGCAGATTGCCAAGCGAGACCGCCTTCTCGACCTGGGTCGTCGGCCGCTCGGTCGCGCGTCCGGAGAGGAGGAACAGGCCCCCGACGATGACGACGAGCAGGATGATAAGCGAAACGGCCATACGGGACATGAAACGCAAAACCTTATAATGGACCCGTGAAAGCGCGGCCGGTGTTGCCGGGCGCGCGCCTGCTGTATAGCGCAGACGGCAATGTTGCAAAGCCACAACCCTGTTGATGCAAGCTGGACTGGTTCGCCGATCGTCCTTGTCGGTCTGATGGGCGTGGGCAAGTCGACCGTGGGTCGCCGACTGGCGAATCGGTTGGGGGTGCCCTTCGTCGATGCCGATCATGCGATCGAGGAAGCCGCCGGCCTGACCGTGACCGAAATCTTCGAAGAGTTCGGCGAACCCTATTTCCGCGATGGCGAGCGCCGGGTGATCGCCCGGCTGGTCGATGGCCGGCCCAAGGTGATCGCGACCGGCGGTGGCGCGTTCATCAATGACGAGACTCGCGCGCTGATCCTGGAACAGGCGACCGCCGTCTGGCTGAACGCCACGCCCGAAGTGCTGGCCGAACGCGTGAAGCGGCGCGACACCCGCCCGTTGCTGCGCAATCGCGATCCGCTGACCGTGCTGCGCGATCTCGCCGAAAAGCGAAACCCGATCTACGCGCTTGCGCCCATCCACGTCTCCAGCAAGCGCGGCCCCCACGAAGCCACCGTCAACGCCATCTTGAAAGCCATCGGACGATGAAGACCGTCACCGTGTCGCTCGGCGACCGCAGCTATCCCATCCATATCGAGGCGGGTCTGCTGCCCCGCGCCGCGGAGTTTCTCGCGCCGCTGGCACGCGGGCGACCGATGGCGATCGTGACCGACGAGAATGTGCGCCCGCATCTGGCGACGTTGCAGGCGTCGCTGGCCGCCGCCGGCGTGATGACGGACGCGATCATCCTGCCGCCGGGTGAGAAGACCAAGAGCTGGGCCATGCTGGAGCGGGTCTGCGACCGACTGCTCGAACTGGGTATCGAGCGTTCGGACCATGTCATCGCGCTCGGCGGCGGGGTGATCGGCGATCTGGTCGGGTTCGCCTGTTCGATCGTCAAGCGCGGTTGCCGTTTCGTACAGATTCCGACGACCCTGTTGTCGCAGGTCGATTCGTCGGTCGGCGGCAAGACCGCGATCAACACGGCCGCGGGCAAGAATCTGATCGGTGCCTTCCATCAGCCCGCAATGGTGCTGATCGACCCCGATGTGCTGGACAGCCTGCCCGCCCGGCAAGTGCGGGCCGGTTACGCCGAAGTCGTCAAATATGGCCTGATCGACGATTTCGCCTTTTTCGAATGGTGCGAGGCGAACGGCCCCGCCCTGCTCGCGGGCAATGCCGATGCGCGGATCCACGCCATCGCGCATTCGGTCGCCGCCAAGGCACGCATTGTCGCGGCCGACGAGCATGAAACCAGCGGTATCCGCGCGCTGCTCAATCTCGGCCATACGTTCGGCCATGCGCTGGAGGCGGAAGCGGGCTTTTCCGACCGGCTGCTGCATGGCGAAGGCGTGGCGGCGGGGTGTGCGCTGGCGTTCCGCTACTCGGTGCGGCGCGGCCTTTGCCCCGGTCAGGATGCCGACCGGGTCGCGGCGCATTTCCGTACGATCGGCCTGCCCGACGGCCCGGCCGCCGCCGGGATCGATGCGCCCTCCGCGACACTGGTCGGGCATATGATGCACGACAAGAAGATGGCGGCGGGCACCCTGCCCTTCCTGCTCGCGCACGGGATCGGCCGCACCTATCTCGACAAGACGGTCGATCTCGCCGACGTCGGGGTCTTCCTGGATGCCGAGCCCCGTTGACGGCCACGGGGCGTCCGCACCTGCCATTGCCCTGTGGACGCCCCTTCTCCCCGGATCGTCTTTCCAGCCGCCAGAGCGCGCTCGCGCCCCTCGCGATGGCCGATGATCTTGGCCGGATAGTCGCGCGGCCGCCGCCCCGCTTCCTCGGGATCGTGGATCGCCGCGTCGGGCAGATGACTCAGTTCGCCGACCCACTGGCGAATATAGTCGCCCGCATCGAACTTCTCCGACTGGCTCAACGGCGCCATGATCCGGCCGAACATGTTGGCATCGATCCCGGTTCCCGCGACCCATTGCCAGTTGACGGCATTGTTGCCGTAATCGGCGTCGAGCAGACAGTCCCAGAACCAGCGCTCCCCCTCGCGCCAGTCGATCAGCAGATGCTTGACGAGAAACGAGGCGGCGATCATCCGCACGCGATTGTGCATCCAGCCCGTCGCCCATAATTGCCGCATTCCGGCATCCACGATGGGATAGCCGGTCCGCCCCGCCTTCCATGCCTTCAAATCGGCCTGCGCCTCGCGCCCGCCGCGCCATGGCATCCGGTCGAACGCGGCCCGCCCATTGCAATCGGCATAGTCGGGCAACGCCATCACCACGCCGTCGGTAAAATCCCGCCATGCCAGTTCCTTGCGATACGTCTCGGTATCGCCATGCCGGTCGAGCGAATGCCAGACCGCGCGCACCGAGACCTCGCCGAAATGCAGATGCGGGGACAGACGCGAAGTTCCCTCTTCGGACGGCAGGTTGCGAGCACTGTCATAGGCGCTCGCCCTGAGCCGGAAATTCGCCACCCGCTCGCGGGCCGCCGCCTCGCCGGGAGTCCAGTCGGCATCGAAACCCGTCGACCAGTCCGGCCGGGTCGGCAGCAAGTCCCAGTCGGCCAGCGCCTCGCTCCGGGGCCAATCGGCGGGCGCGTCGAGCGCCTCGGGCGGATCGAGCGGATGCCCCGGCGGCATATGCGATTGCAGCCCCTTCCAGAACGCCGAATAGATCCGGAACGGCTTGCCACTGCCCGTAGTCACCCATTCGGGCCGGGCCAGATGATTGCCATCCTCCAGATCGAGGACATCGGCCAGTTCCTCCTCCGCCGCACGCCACCAGGGTTCGTAATGCCGGACCGCGTGGATCGCCTCTGCGCCGGTTTCCGCCATCACCGCGCGCAGCGTCTTCACTACCGGCCCACGGCGCAGGATCAGCCGACTGCCCAGCGCCGCGAGGTCCTTCGCGAGCGAGGCAAGGCTGTGGTGCAACCACCAGCGCTGGGCGGCCCCCATCCGCCAGTCGCCGGGCGTTTCGTCGTCGAGGATATAGATCGGGATAACGGTGCCGGCCTGCGCGGCGGCCAACAAGGCCGGTTGATCGTGAAGGCGAAGATCCTGGCGGAACCAGACAATATGCGGAGACGTCATCCGCGCGCTACGCTTTGACGGCATCCACGGTTCCCCACCCCGATCCTTTCGCGCGGCACCGTGACCACCGGCCACCACCGCACAGGCGCGCGACAAACCGACCGGCGTTCGGAGCCCGTTGATGCCAGGTCGACAGCGGCCGAATGATGGACGCCGCGCATCATTCCGCTTAGTGAAGCAGGCATGACACTCCGCAGGAGCCTCACGACCGAAACGGCTGGCGATCCGTCCTTGCGTGCCGATGTTGCCCGATTTCTCGGCTATTACAACAATCTGCCTGGCCCTCCGCATCAGGATCTGGGCCCGGAGGCTGCGCGATTGCTGATGCGGCAGGCCCGGGACCTGACCGACCCGCCGGTCGGCCCGCTGGCCATCGATCGCACCTTCGCCATTCCGGGCCCGGCAGGCGACATGACCGCGCGCCTGTTCGATCGGCGGTCCGAACGGACGGCCGGGCCGGTGATCCTGTTCCTCCATGGCGGCGGCTTCGTCCTGGGCGATATCGAGACCCATGCCCCCTTGGCGGCCGAGATCGCGCGGACGCTGGACCTGCCCGTCGTGTCGCTCGACTATCGGCTGGCTCCCGAACATCCCTGGCCTGCCGCCCCCGATGACAGCGAAGCGGCGGCGCGCTGGCTGGCGAAACACGGTGAGATGATCGGCATTCCCGCCAGCGGACTGGTGATGATGGGGGACAGCGCGGGCGGTACACTCGCCACCGTAACGGCGATGAGCCTGCGCGACCGCCCCGCCGCCGTGCCCGTGATTGCGCAAGGGCTGCTCTATCCCGCCGCCGACATGGCACGCGCGCATCCGTCTCTGCGCGACTTTGCCGACGGGTATTTCCTGACCCGCGCGATGCTCGACTGGTTCGTCGCCTGCTATGCCGCCGACCTTGGCGACGTCCGCGCCGCCCCCATGCGGGGCCCGCTATCCGCCATGCCCCCGGCGGTGATCGTCACCGCCGAATGCGATCCCATCCGCGATCAGGGCCGCGCCTATGCCGCCGCGCTCGCCCGCGCCGGTGTCCCGGTCCATTTCCGCGAGGCCCGCGGCACGATCCATGGCTTCGCCACGCTGCGCAAGGCGATCCCCTCCGGCATCGCCGACCTTTCCGCTTTCCTGCTTGCCTTGAAGGCGATGATCGTCGAGGCGGATATGAGCACAATAATCGGACAATAATCATGACCGACCTTCCCTATCGCCCCTGTGCCGGCGTCATCCTGATGAACCGCGACGGCCGCGTCTTTGTCGGCCAGCGGATCGATTCGACGCTGGAGGCGTGGCAATTACCGCAGGGCGGGATCGATCCCGGTGAAGAGGCCGACCAAGCCGCCGTCCGGGAACTGTTCGAGGAAACCGGCGTCAGGGCGGACAAGATCGAGCTGATCGCGCGCGCGCCGCACGAACTGACCTATGACCTGCCCGTGGACATGATCGGCAAGGTATGGAAGGGCAAGTGGCGCGGCCAGCGGCAAAGCTGGTTCCTCTATCGCTTCCTGGGCGAGGACAGCGATATCCGCATCGCGACCGAGCATCCCGAATTCCGTGCCTGGCGCTGGACCGAGCCCGAAACGCTGCCCGCGATGATCGTTCCGTTCAAAAAGGTGCTGTACGAAGAACTGCTGGTCATCTTCGGCGATCATTTCGCCGCAGTCCATGGCGAACGCGCAATGACCTCTGATCGGCAGAATCCCTGAGGGTGTCGGTGATGACCAAGCCCCTGTTGCTCCTCCCGATGGCGCTGGGCCTGCTGGCCAATACAGCGCCGAACGACCCCGACCCCGCGCTGATTCCACCACCGATCCGCGCGATGCTCGAAGCCGCGATCGCCAGCGGCAACGAGACTGAGATCACCACGGTCGTAAAATATGCCCGCAATGCCGTGCCCGAGGCCGCCGATGCAATCGACGCCATGGCCGACGTCTGGCGTGACGAAAAGACCGCCAGCCGCAGCCGCACGCTGCGCGAGGCGACCTTTTTCGACCTGTGGCACGGCCGTGTCGAGCTGGGCGGGTTCGTGGCCACCGGCAACAGCCCGAATATCGGCGCGACCGGCGTCGTCGACCTGACCCGCGAAGGCCTGCAATGGCGGCACAAGCTGCACTTCCAGGGCGATTATCAGGAAAGCCTCAACGTCACCAATCGCGAGCATTTCGTCGCGTCCTACGAACCGAATTACAAGATCAGCGCCAACAGCTACATCTATGGCGCGGCGCAGTATGAGAGCGATCGGTTCCTCGGCTATTTCAACCGCTATTCCGCCTCGGCCGGCGCGGGTTACAGCGCGATCCGCAAGCCGACCATGACGCTCGACATCGAACTCGGCCCCGCCTTTCGCCAGACCGAATTCACCGATGCACGGATCGAAAGCGCGCTGGCGGCGCGCGGCAATCTCAACTTCGTCTGGAAGCTGACGCCCGCCATCTCCCTTTCCCAGACGGGGTCCGCCTATCTTCAACGATTCAACAGCACGGTCAGCACCAATTCGGCGCTGAATGCCAAGGTGTTCGGGCCGCTTTCCGCGTCGCTGTCCTACAATGTCCAATATGAAAGCGAACCCCCTGCGGGTCGCCGGACGACCGACACGATCAGCCGGGCCTCGGTGGTCTACAGCTTCTAGGCCGGGGCATCCCGCAGGCCGGGGGCCGTTTACCGAAAATGGCATGCAGGGGTTCACCTCTGCCCACTGCCTGGCCTAGGCTGCCGCCATGGAGAGATTGACCGATATCGAGCGTGCCGCCGTTCGCGCCGCCGCTGCCTACCCCATGCTGCCACTCATCGAGCGCTGGTCCGCGATCAACAGCGGCACCCGGAACATCGCGGGGCTGGCCGTCATGGCCGATCATCTGGCCGACGCTTTCGGCAGCCTGCCCGGCACCCTGACACTCGTGGAGCCCGATCCCGTCGAACGGATCGGCACCGATGGCCGCCCGGCTGCATTGTCCCATGGTCGACACCTGCTGCTGTCGGTGCGCCCCGATGCGCCGCGACGGATGCTGTTCACGGGCCATATGGACACCGTCTATCCCGCCGATCATCCCTTTCAGACGGTGACGCGGATCGATGCCGATCGGCTGGGCGGTCCCGGCGTGGCGGACATGAAGGGCGGACTGGCGGTGATGCTCGCCGCGCTCCAGGCGGTCGAGGCGAGCCCCATGGCCGATCGATATGGCTATGACGTCCTCATCAACTCCGATGAGGAGACGGGCTCGGCCTCATCCGCCGCGCTGATCGCCCGATGCGCGGCAGGGAAGGTCGCAGCCCTGACCTATGAACCCGCATTGCCCGACGGCACGCTGGCCGGCGCGCGCGGCGGCACCGGCAATTTCACCATCGTCATACGCGGACGGAGCGCCCATGCCGGGCGCAATCCCGAAGAGGGGCGCAACGCGATTGTCGCCGCGGCACGGATCACGCTCGAACTCGCGCAGCTCGGGTCCGACGACATCACCGTCAACCCGGCGCGGATCGATGGCGGGGGACCGAACAACGTCGTCCCCGATCTCGCCATGCTGCATGTCAATTTCCGGCCGCGCGCGCATGCCGCGATCGAGCGGACCGGCGCTGCCATGCGCGCCATTGCCGAACGTATCGCAGCGGAACAGGAGGTCAACGTCGAGGTGCATGGCAGCTTCAACCGCCCGCCCAAGCCCATCGACGACGGCGCCGCGGCGCTGTTCGAGACGGTTCGCGCGGCCGGCGCTGATCTGGGCCTGTGCATCGGCTGGCGCGCGACCGGCGGGGTGTGCGACGGCAATAACATCGCGGCGGCGGGTGTGCCGGTGGTCGACACCATGGGGGTGCGCGGCGGCGCGATCCACTCGCCCGACGAATATATGCTGATCGACAGCCTGCCCGAACGCGCGGGCTTGTCCACGCTGACCATCCTGCGCATCATCGGTGCCGCATGAGCAGCTTTCGCATCCGTCCCGCCGTCGACAGCGACCTTCGCCACCTTTACGAAATGGCCAAGCTGACGGGTGGCGGCTTCACCAACCTGCCCCCGGACCGGCGCGCGCTGACCGCCAAGCTGGCGCGCAGCCATGCCGCCTTCGGGCAGGACGGCGGAGAGGATATTCAGGACGAACTCTTCGTCCTCATGCTGGAGGATCGGGCGACCGGTGATGTGCGGGGCACGTGCCAGATCTTCACCCATATCGGCCAGAAGCATCCCTTTTACAGCTATCGTATCGGTACATTGACCCAGCACAGCCGTGAACTGGACCGGACCTTCCGGGCCGAGATGCTGTCGCTGACCACCGACCTGGAGGGGGCGAGCGAGGTCGGCGGGTTGTTCCTCCATCCCGGCGAGCGGGCCGGTGGGCTCGGCCTGCTGCTCGCACGCAGCCGGTATCTGTTCATGCGGGCGAACCGCGCGCGCTTTGCCGACCGCGTGCTGGCCGAGCTTCGCGGCGTGATCGACGAGGCGGGGGGATCGCCCTTCTGGGACGGGCTGGCCGGGCGCTTCTTCGGGATGAATTTCCAGGAAGCCGACCAGTTCAATGCGATCCACGGCCACCAGTTCATCGCGGACCTCATGCCCAAGCATCCGATCTACACCGCGATGCTGACCGAAACGGCGCGCGCCGCCATCGGCCTGCCCCACCCCTCCGGGCGCGCGGCGATGCGGATGCTGGAGAATGAGGGCTTCGCCTTCGAACATTATATCGACATTTTTGACGGCGGCCCGACCATGACCGCGCGGACCGATCAGGTGCGCACGATCCGCGATGCCCAGGAAAGCCGGATCGTGGCGATCGATGCGCAGCCGGGGCGGGAAGCCCTGGTCGCGGCGGGTCGGCTGACCGATTTCCGCTGCGCATTGGCCGAGATCCGCGCATGCGACGGCGGCGTCATCCTGTCGGAAAGCACCGCCCGCACGCTCGACCTCTCGGTCGGCGATACCATCCTGCATATCGATCGGTGACGCGGATGCTCAGGGAAATCAATTTCGACGGGATCATCGGACCGAGCCACAATTATGCGGGGTTGAGCCACGGCAATCTCGCCGCGACCCGCAATGCGGGCCGGACCTCGCATCCGCGCGCCGCTGCATTGCAGGGCATCGCCAAGATGCGCGCCAATCTCGATCTCGGCCTGGTCCAGGGCATCCTGCTGCCGCATCCCCGACCCGATCATGACTGGCTGCGACGGCTGGCGACCGAATATGATGCAGCGTCTCCCCTGTTGCAGGCCCGCGCCTTGTCCGCCTCCGCAATGTGGGCCGCCAACGCCGCGACCGTCTCTCCCGCGCCCGATACCGGGGATGGCCGCTGCCATCTGACCGTCGCCAATCTGATGACGATGCCGCATCGCAGCCATGAATGGCCCGCGACGCTGGCACAGCTTCGCCTCGCCTTTGCCGACCCGGCCTTCATGGTCCATTCCCCCGTCCCGGCTCCGTTCGGCGACGAGGGAGCCGCCAATCACATGCGGCTGTGCGCCGAGCATGACCGGCCGGGCATCGAGATCTTCGTCTATGGCGAAGGTCACGGCCCCTTTCCCGCGCGCCAGCATCGTGACGCGTGCGAGACCGTCGCCCGCGCGCATCGCCTCGCCCCCGAGCGCACCTTGTTCGCGCGCCAGTCAGACGCGGCGATCGCCGCGGGGGCCTTTCATAATGACGTGGTCGCGGTTGCCAATGCGCGCGTCCTGTTCGCGCACGAGCAGGCCTTCGCCGATCCCGCGCGCCTCTACGCCGACCTGCGACAATTGATGCCCGAGGTCGAGATTGTCGAGGTGCCAGCGGCCCGCATCTCGCTGGAGGATGCCATCGCCTCCTATCTGTTCAACGCCCAGTTGGTGACGCCGCCGGGGGGCGAGCCGACGCTGATCCTGCCGCAGGAAGCCCGGGACAATGACGCGGTCTGGTCCTGGCTGCAGGAACATGTCGCGGGCAATGGGCCGATCCGACAGCTCAAGGTCGTGAATGTCCGCGAGTCCATGGCCAATGGCGGCGGCCCGGCCTGCCTTCGCCTGCGCGTCATCGCCGATCCGGCGACCGTCGATCCGCGCTTCCTGGTGGACCATGCGACGCTCGACCGCATCGCGACCGTGGTGGAGGCACATTGGCCCGAGGCGATCGATCCGACCGGGATCGGCGACCCCACCCTGATCGCCCGGATCGAATCGGGGCGCCTCGCGCTGCTCGAGGCGCTCGACTGTCTCATATTGGCGCGGCCTTAAGGGTTGGCGCGGGCCCCGCAATCTGGTCTGTCTGGCCCGCCATGTGGTCCCGTCTCGTCGCCCTATTCACGATCAAGACCAAGTTCGAGGCGTTTCTCGTGATCTACGGGCTTGGGCTCGGCGCAATCGAGCGCGGGATGCATTATCTGACGCTCTATCCGGGTATTCCGGGCAAGATCCTCTTCGCCGCCTGCCCCATCGCGGTGTTCATGGCCGGCAGCCGGATCCTGGACTCGCTGGAGCGGGACTATCGCGATTGACAGGATAAGTTGGTCGCGCGGTTCGCTGACGACATTATCTGACAATCCGATGACTGGCCTTACTCACCTGCAACGGCTCGAAGCCGAAAGCATCCATATCCTTCGCGAAGTGGCCTCCGAGACGCAGAATCCGGTGATGCTCTATTCGGTCGGGAAGGATTCGGCCGTCATGCTGCACCTGGCCAAGAAGGCGTTCTTCCCGGCGCGCCCGCCCTTCCCGCTGCTGCATGTCGACACGACGTGGAAGTTCCGCGCGATGTACGCGCTGCGCGACCGGGCGGCCGAGGCGGCGGGGATGGAATTGATCGTCCATCGCAACCCGGAGGCGGAGGCGCTGGGCATCAACCCCTTCGACCATGGCAGCCGCCATACCGATATGTGGAAGACCGAGGGGCTGAAACAGGCGCTGACTGCGGGCGGCTATGACGCCGCGTTCGGCGGGGCGCGTCGCGACGAGGAGAAGAGCCGCGCCAAGGAGCGAGTCTTCTCGTTCCGCTCCGCCGCGCATGGCTGGGACCCCAAGGCGCAGCGGCCCGAGCTGTGGAACCTCTACAACAGCCGCATCCACAAGGGCGAAAGCATCCGCGTCTTCCCGCTGTCCAACTGGACCGAACTCGATATCTGGCAATATATCCTGCAGGAAGGGATCGAGATCGTGCCGCTTTATTTCGCCGCGCCGCGCCCCACGGTGGAGCGTGACGGGATGCTGCTGATGGTCGATGACGATCGCTTCCCCTTGCGCCCTGGCGAGGTGCCGGTCGAACGCTCGATCCGGTTCCGCACGCTGGGCTGCTACCCGCTGACCGGCGCGGTCGAGAGCGCGGCGGCGACCTTGTCCGAGGTCATTCAGGAAATGCTGCTGACCACCACCTCCGAGCGACAGGGGCGTGCGATCGACCACGATCAGGCGGCCAGCATGGAGAAGAAGAAGCGCGAGGGGTATTTCTGATGACCGCCTACCAACCCGACGCACTGATCGCCGCCGATATCGACGCCTATCTCGCCACCCATGCCGCCAAGTCGATGCTGCGCTTCATCACCTGCGGCTCGGTCGATGACGGCAAGTCGACGCTGATCGGGCGACTGCTCTACGACTCGAAGACGATTTTCGAGGATCAGTTGAGCCAGTTGGAGGCGGACAGTCGCCGGGTCGGCACGCAAGGGGCGAATATCGACTTCGCGCTGCTGGTCGACGGCCTCGCCGCCGAGCGCGAGCAGGGCATCACCATTGATGTCGCCTATCGCTTCTTCGCGACCGAGAAACGCAAATTCATCGTCGCCGACACCCCCGGCCACGAACAATATACCCGCAATATGGTGACGGGCGCCTCGACCGCTGACCTGGCGGTGATCCTGATCGACGCGCGCAAAGGCGTGCTGACGCAAACGCGGCGGCACAGCTATCTGGCGCATCTGGTCGGGATCAAGGAGATCGTGCTGGCGGTCAACAAGATGGATCTGGTCGGGCATGACCAGTCGGTCTTCGACGCGATCGTCGCCGACTATGCCGCCTTTGCCGGGAGCATCGGGATCGAGCGGTTCACCGCCATCCCGCTATCGGGGCTGACCGGCGCGAACGTCACCAGCCCGTCGCCCGACATGCCCTGGTATGACGGTCCCGCCTTGCTCCCTTATCTGGAGACGGTTGCGATCGATGGCGATCGGGCGGTGGCGGCCTCGTTCCGCATGCCGGTGCAATGGGTCAACCGGCCCGACCTCGACTTTCGCGGCTTTGCGGGCCTGATCGCCAGCGGGCGCGTGAGCGTCGGCGACCGGGTGCGGATCGCGCCATCGGGCAAGACGACCAGCGTCGCACGGATCGTCGCCTATGACGGCGACCGGCAGAATGCGATCGCGGGAGATGCCGTTACGCTGGTGCTCGCCGACGAGGTCGACTGCTCGCGCGGCGACGTGATCGCAGCAGCCGAGGATCCCCCCGAGATCGCCGACCAGTTCGTCGCGACCATCGTCTGGATGGCCGATGCGCCGCTGGTGCCGGGGCGCAGCTATGCGTTGAAGCTTGGCACCCAACTGGTCGGTGCTACCGTGCAGCCGCCGCGCCATGTCGTCGACGTCAACAGCCAGGCGCAGCGCCCCGCCGACACGCTGGCGCTCAACGATATCGGCCTGGCGGAGGTCTATGCCGACCGCCCGATCGTGTTCGAGCCTTATGCGAATGGCAGCGCGCTCGGCGGGTTCATCCTGATCGACCGGGCGACCAACGCCACGGTGGCGGCGGGGATGATCGACCATGCGCTGCGCCGCGCCCAGAACGTCCATTGGCAATCGGCGGTCATCACCCGCGAGGCCCATGCCCGGCAAAAGGGACAGGCTCCCAAGGTCCTCTGGTTCACCGGCCTGTCTGGATCGGGCAAGTCGACGATCGCCAATCTTGTCGAACAGAAGCTGCACAGCATGGGGCGCCACAGCTTTCTGCTGGACGGCGACAATATCCGACACGGGCTGAATCGCGATCTCGATTTCTCCGAGGCGGGCCGGGTCGAGAATATCCGCCGCGTCGGTGAGGTCGCCAGGCTGATGGCGGATGCCGGCCTGATCGTGCTGACCGCGTTCATCTCGCCCTTCCGGGCCGAACGCGATATGGTGCGCGCGCTGCTGCCCGAAGGCGAGTTTGTCGAGATTTTCGTCGACACGCCGCTGGCCGTGGCGGAGGAGCGTGACGTGAAGGGTCTCTACGCCAAGGCGCGCAGTGGTGTGATTGCCGATTTCACCGGCATTTCGAGCCCTTATGAAGCGCCGGAACGGCCCGAGATCCGCGTCGACACCACGCGCGAAACCGCCGAACAGGCGGCGTCCCGCATTGTCGAGCATGTCCTGGGCATCTGGAGCTACGACCTGTGACCGATGCCGAACTGGCCCGCGCGATCGCCGTGGAGGCGGGCGAACTGCTCCAGCAGATCCGCCGGGAACCGGGCCTGACCGGGGCGGCGCTGGGCGCGAAGGGGGATCGGGACGCGAACACGCTGATCCTCGATCGCCTGCACGCCGCGCGGCCCGATGATTTCATCCTGTCCGAGGAATCGATCGACGACCGGGCCCGATGCGCGGCGCAGCGGGTCTGGATCGTCGATCCGCTCGACGGCACGCGCGAATACGCCGACGGGTCCGACGAATGGGCGGTGCATATCGGCCTTGCCGTCGACGGCAAGCCGGTGCTGGGCGCGGTGGCGGTCCCCGCCCGGAATCAGGTCTTCGCGACCGACGATCCGCCACCGATGCATCCCCCCTGCCCAGCGGGCCTGCGCGTGGTGGTCAGCCGCAGTCGTGCCCCCGATATCGCGCGCTGCGTCGGCGACCGGCTGGGGGCGATCCTGATCCCGATGGGCTCGGCCGGGGCAAAGGCGATGGCGGTGGTCGAGGGGCGTGCCGACGTCTATCTGCACGATGGCGGGCAATATGAATGGGACAATTGCGCCCCGGCTGCGGTGGCGCTGGCCGCCGGTTTCCACGCGTCGCGGATCGATGGTCGGCCGCTCGTCTACAATTGCGAGAACCCGCTCCTGCCCGATCTGTTGATCTGTCGGCGCGAGGTTGCCGGCCTGGTATTGGACGCGATCGCGCAGGGGTGACCTTGTAACGTCACATCGGCTGGTCCATGGGATGGCGATGCCGCGACCGCCGTTTTTCCATCACGCCTGCTTGACGCGGATAGCATCATGACCCTGATCCCGATCGCGTTCGGCATCGCCGCGATGCTGGCGACCATGGCAGGCGGCCTGATCGCCTTGCGGCTTCAACACCGGATCGGGCTGGTGCTGGGCGTGACGGCAGGCATCGTGCTGGGCGTCGCGCTGTTCGATCTGGTCCCCGAGGCGATAGAGCTGGGGAACGGTCATTGGCCGGCACGCAGCCTGATGGCGTTCACCGCGGCCGGTATCGGCGGCTATATGCTGCTCGACCGGATGCTGGCCGGCATCCCGCGCGCCGCCCGGTCGTGGCGCGGCGACCTCGGTCCCGCCATGCTGTGCCTGCACAGCCTGATGGACGGCATCGGCATCGGCCTGGCCTTTCAGATCGATACCGCCGCCGGATGGATGATCGCGCTCGCCGTGCTGACGCATGATGTGGCCGACGGTGTGAATACGGTCAGCCTCAGCCTCGCCGCGCGATCCGAAAAGGCGGCCCGGCGCTGGCTGATCCTGAACGGAGTCGCGCCGATGCTGGGCGTGCTGCTCGGGCTGGCGATCGTCATTCCGGCAAGCATGCTGGCCCCGCTGATGGCATTGTTCGCCGGGATTTTCCTCTATATCGGTGCCTGCGAACTGGTGCCGCGCAGCCGCGCGCTCGATCCGCGCCTGCGCACCAGCATCGCCAGCGTCACGGGCATCCTGTTGATGCTCGGGATCACCCATTTCGCCCATTGACGATCCGGCGGCACGCCGGCCTCACCCCTCACTACCGTCTTGGCAGGCCGACGCCCGGTCGATCGCTCTCAGCGGTCGAGGATCGTTTCCTTTCGCGCCAAGGCCATTATGGTGCCGCGCCATTCACTCCATAGGATGCTGTATCATGCGTTTCGCCACCCTGGCCCGCCAACCCGACGATCCCCTGCTGCGCATCATCGGCCAGCACGCGGCCGACCCTCGTGCGGACAAGATCGATCTCGGCGTCGGCGTGTTCCGCGACGAAGAAGGCCGCACCCCGGTCATGACCGCCGTGAAGAAGGCCGAGGCGATCCTGCTCGAGACCCAGTCGAGCAAATCCTATCTGGGGCCGGAGGGCGATATCGGCTTCGTCCGGGCACTGGGCGATCTCGTGATCGGCGACACGGTGGCCCGCGATCGCATCGTCGGGTTGCAGACCCCGGGTGGCACGGGCGCTTTGCGTCTGACCGCCGAACTGCTGGCCCGCTCGGGTGTCGCGCGTATCTGGATCGGCAGCCCCAGTTGGGCCAACCATGCGCCGCTGTTCCGGCAGGCCGGCGTTGAGCCCGCTCTGATCCCCTGCTACGACGTGAACAGCCAGCGTTTCGACCTGGACGGGTTCCTCGCCGGGATGGACGGTGCGGCGGCGGGCGATGCCGTTCTGCTGCACGGGTGCTGCCACAATCCGATCGGCATCGATCCCGATGCAGCCGGATGGAGTGCCATTGCCGATCGCATCGCCGCAGACGGCCTGATCCCGGTCGTCGATCTCGCCTATCAGGGACTGGGCGATGGTTTCGCCATCGATGCGCTTGGCGCGCGTACCATCCTGAAGACGGTGCCCGAAGCGCTGCTCGCCTATAGCTGCGACAAGAATTTCGGCCTGTACCGCGAACGAACGGGCGCGCTGTTCGCCGTGTCGCCGGATGCCGAGACCGGCACGATCGTCCTGTCCAACCTGCTGGCTCTGGCGCGCGCCAACTGGTCGATGCCGCCCGATCACGGCGCGGCGATCGTGCGGATCATCCTGGGTGATGAAGCGCTGGCCCGCGAATGGCGCGAGGAACTGGAAACGATGCGCCAGCGTCTGGCCTCGCTGCGCGCGATGCTCGCCGCCGCGGGCACGATCGGCACCGTCGATCTCGCGGCGGTCGCCGGGGGCAAGGGCATGTTCGCCACCCTTCCGCTGACGCCCACCCAGGTCCAGTGGCTGCGCGACGCGCACGCCATCTACATGGCCGGATCGGGACGCATCAACATTGCGGGCTTCAACACCGCCGCCGTGGCACGCTTCCATGCGGCGCTGCACGACATGGCAGCACAGGGCATCGCCTGACCACAAAAAAGGGCGCGGTCGGGCAGATGCCGGCCGCGCCCTTTTCGCCATGGATGGGCCGGGCGGATCGCCCGGCCCGTCTGGTCACTTGCCCGAATGGACGATGCGGTTGACGATATTCTCGATCCGCTCCTGACGGCCCGAACGCGGCCGGGGATCGATCGCCATCGTCTCGGCTAGGTCGGCGATCCCGGCCAGGTCCAGGCCGCCGACCTGCTGGCCGAAATCGCCCGTCCAGCCCGCATAACGCTCGGCCTTGATCGCATCCAGGCGACCGTCCTCGATCAGCGCGGCGGCGTTGAGCAGCCCCTTGGCCACCACGTCGATCCCGCCGACATGGCCGTGGAACAAGTCGACCGCATCCATCGACTGGCGGCGCACCTTGGCATCGAAGTTGAAGCCGCCGGTGGTGAAGCCGCCCGCGCGGATGATCTCCAGCACGGCCAGCGTCAGTTCCTCGACCGAGTTGGGGAATTGGTCGGTGTCCCAGCCATTCTGGTGGTCGCCGCGATTGGCGTCGATCGACCCGAAAATGCCCAGCGCGCCCGCCGTCGCGATCTCATGCTCGAAGGTATGGCCCGCCAGCGTGGCGTGGTTCGCCTCGATATTGACCTTCACCTCTTTCTCCAGGCCATAGGCCTTGAGGAAACCGTAGACCGTCGCGGTGTCGAAATCATATTGATGCTTGGTCGGTTCGTGCGGCTTCGGCTCGATCAGGATGGTGCCCTTGAAACCGATCTTGTGCTTGTGTTCGACCACCAGGTTCAGGAAGCGACCCAGATTGTCCAGCTCACGCTTCATGTCGGTGTTGTGCAGCGTCTCATAGCCTTCGCGACCGCCCCACAGCACGTAATTCACGCCGCCCAGACGATGCGTCGCTTCCAGCGCATCGCGGACCTGCATCGCGCCGAAGGCATAGACTTCCGGGTCGGGATTGGTCGCACCACCCGCCGCAAAGCGCGGATGGCTGAACAGGTTGGCGGTGCCCCACAGCAGCTTGCGGCCCGACGAAGCCTGCAGCTTTTCGAGGTGATCCACCGCCTCGGCGAAATAGCGGCGATGCTCCGCGACGCCCTGCGCCTCGGCCATCACATCGACATCGTGGAAGCAGTAATAGGGGATGTCGAGCTTCGAAAAGAAATCGAACGCGACCTCGCGCTTCTGCGCCGCGGCCGCGCTGTCATTCGCGCCCGCATGCCAGGGGCGGTTGAACGTGCCGCCGCCGAACACGTCCGACCCCGGCCAGCAGAAAGTGTGCCAGAAGCAGGCGGCGAAGCGGAGATGATCCTCCATCCGCTTGCCCAGCACGACCCGATCCTTGTCATAAAAGCGATAGGCCAGCTCGTTATCGCTGTCCGGGCCTTCGTAGCGGATCGTCGGGATGTCGGCGAAAAAGTCGGTAGCCATTTAACGGTTCCTCGGAGTGATACGGGAATAGCTGTCGCGAAAACGCGCGATCTTGGGGGCGAAACGCTCGGCGAGCGCGGCATCGGGCGTGATGCTGTGGCTGACGGGCGGCGGCGCGCAGACGTCTTCGGGCGAACCGCCATCGACCGCCAGTTGCGCCAGGCGGGCAGCCCCCAGCGCCGGACCGACCTCGCCCCCCTTCAGATAGACGAGTTCGACTCCCAAAGCGGCGGCAAGCGTCTGCCCCCAATAAGAGGATCGCGCCCCGCCGCCGATGACGGACAGCCGGGACAATTCGGTGCCCGCGTCGCGCAGCACCGACAGACCATCGGCAAGCGCGAAGGCGACACCCTCCAACACCGCCTGCGCCAGCCGTTCGGGGGTGGTGTCATGGTCGAGGCCCAGAAAGGCACCCCGCACCTCGGCATCATTGTGCGGCGTCCGTTCGCCCGACAGATAGGGCAGGAAGATTTCCGGGCCGCTGGCTGGTCCCACGCTTTCGGCGCGTGCGAACAGTTCCGCCGCGCCCGGCGTGCCGGTCAGCCGCGCAACCCAGTCGATGCAGGCCGCCGCCGACAGATGGACCGACATCTGGTGCCAGACACCGGGCAGGCAGTGGCAGAAGGCATGGACCGCACCCGCCGGATTGGGACGGAATTCCCGGGTGGCGGCGAAGATCACGCCCGACGTGCCGAGCGAAAGCAGCGCATCGCCGTCCTTCACCACGCCGACCCCCGCCGCCCCGGCGGCATTGTCGCCACCGCCACCCGCGACCGGAACCCGGTCCATGCCCCAGGCCTCGGCCACATCGACGCGCAGACAGCCGGTCTGCGTCGTGCCTTCCACCGCTTGCGGCATCTGTTCACGGGTCAGTCCGGTGGCGGCGAGGATCTCATCGCTCCAGGCGCGCGCCGCGACGTCGAGCCATAAGGTCCCGGCCGCATCCGACACGTCCGACGCCTTCTCCCCGGTCATCCGCAACCGGACATAATCCTTGGGCAGCAGGACGGTGCGGACCGCCGCAAAAATCTCCGGCTCGTGATGCGCGACCCAGAGCAGCTTGGGCGCGGTGAAACCGGGCATGGCAAGATTGCCGGCGATCCGATGCAGGTCGGGCGCACCGGCCTCCAGTTCCACGCATTCGGCATGACTGCGGCCGTCATTCCACAGGATACCGGGCCGCAACGGCCGATCGTCCGCGCCCAGCAATGTCGCGCCGTGCATCTGCCCGGCCAGCCCGATGCCACGCACCGCCCGACGCACCGCCGGATCGATCGCGCGGACGGCGGCGGTCGTCGCCTGCCACCAGGCCTCTGGGTCCTGTTCGGACCATAAGGGATGCGGGCGCTGCACGGTCAGGGCCGCCGTGCCCTGACCCACGACACCGCCATGTTCATCCAGCACCACGGCCTTCACGCCGGAGGTGCCGATATCGATGCCAAGGAACATGCCCGGCCCTTACTTCACGAACGGATCGATGGTCGGGATCGTCCCGTCCGGGTTGAACTTCAACTCGGTCATCTTGACGTTGCGCAGATGATTCTTGTTGGACAATTGGGTGTCGGCATAGAACAGCCACCACTTGCCCTTCCACTCGACGATCGAGTGATGGGTCGTCCAGCCCTGCACGGGCTTCAGGATATGACCCTTATAAGTGAACGGGCCATAGGGGCTGGTACCGATCGCGTAGTTCAGGAAATGGGTGTCGCCGGTCGAATAGGTGTAATAATATTTGCCGTCGCGCTTGAAAACCCAGGACGCCTCGAAGAACCGGCGGTCATGGTCGCCGCCGAGTACCGGCTTGCCCTTTTCGTCGAGGATAACGACGTCGCGCGGCGTCTCCGCAAAGGTCTTCATGTCCGGGTTCATCTTGGCGATCTTGCCCGAAATGGCGGGGCGATCATCCTGCTTCAGGTCGGTGTCGCTGCCATTCGGATCATATTTGCCGTCCTTCCAGCGCTGAAGCTGGCCGCCCCAGATTCCGCCGAAATACATATAGGCCGTGCCGTCCGCGTCCTGGAATACCGCCGGGTCCATCGAGAAACTGCCGGGGATCGCCTGGGGATCGGCTTTGAACGGCCCCATCGGATCCTTCGAGGTCGCGACGCCGATGCGGAACGCGCCAAGCCCATTTTTGTCCTTGGTCTTATCGCGTGCCGGGAAATAGAGATAATAGGTGCCATCCTTATAGGCGGCGTCGGGCGCCCACATCTGCTGTGAGGCCCAGGGGACATCCTTCACGTCCAGCGCGACGGGGCCGACCGTGACCTTGCCGCCCGGTTCATCCATCCGCAGCACGCGATAATCGCGCATGGCGTATTGGTTGCCCAGATCGTCGTCCTTCGTTGCGGTCGGGATGTCGTGGCTGGGATAGACATACAGCTTGCCGTCGCTCCAGACATGCGCGGACGGGTCGGCGGTAAACAGATCGCGGACCAGCGGTTGCGACAGATAATGGCGGCCGTCGGGCGCGGTGGCCGATGTCGCGTTGGTCGCTGCAGCGTCGTTCTGGCTCGCATTGTCGGCCGACTGGTGCTGACCACACGCGGCGGTACCGAGCCCCAGGACCAGGCTCGCCATCATCAAGCGTTTCATCGCTTTTCCTCTCCTCGCGCCTCCCATCTGGAGGCTTTGTCCGTACGATAGCGCTATCACTCTCCGCGTTGCAAGCCCTTGGATTAATCGGATCGCGACTTCGGGACCGCGCTTGACTCCGACGCGCAGGCATAGTTGGTAGCCCTATCGAAAAGATTTTGGCGCCGAGCGAGCGAACTCGGATCGCAGAAGAATATTACCGATAATTCAGCTTCTTACCATCGCAACATACGGACGCGTGACAACAATGCGCGCCGGTTTTCAGGATCGAGGATACCCGCGATGACCAACCCTGTTTTCCCTCCCCGCTTGTTGCTGGCCGCCGTGCTGGCTCTGGTGCCGATGTCGATGGCCCCGGCCCAGGTCGCGACCCGGCCGCCCCCCATGGTACCGGGCGCCAAAGCCGTGACCGTCGAGCATATCCGCGTCCACTCTCCGGCGATCGCCGGCAATCTGGAGGGTAACAGCGCGGACCGCGAGGTAATCGTCGTCCTGCCGCCCGACTATGCCAGGAATCGCACGCGCCGCTATCCCGTGCTCTACGCGCTGCACGGCTATTCGATCGGCGCCGCGCAATGGACGAAGGAAATCCATGTCCCCGCCGCGATCGAAGGCGCGTTCGCGCGCGGCGTGCCACCGATGATCCTGATCTTTCCCGACAGCAGAACGATGCACAACGGCTCGATGTATTCGTCGTCGCAGACTGTCGGCGATTTCGAGCGCTTCATCAGCCACGACCTGATCGCCGCGATCGATGCGCGCTACCGCACCATCGCCCGGCGCGAATCCCGTGGTCTGGTCGGTCATTCCATGGGCGGCTACGGCACCGCGCGCATCGGCATGAAACATGCCGACATGTTCGGCGCGATCTATATGATGAGCCCGTGCTGCCTTTCGCCACGGATGATGGCCCGACCCGAGGGCACCGATGAGAAACTGCTCACCAGCCTATCCTCGCCCCGCGATTCGGAAAGACTCAACTGGGGGCAGCGCGCAATGCTGGCGGCGGCGGCGGCATGGTCGCCCAATCCGAAGAATCCGCCGCTCTATCTCGACCTGCCGGTCAAGGACGGCAAGACGCGCGAGGATATCGTCGCCAAATGGCTGGCCAACACCCCGCTCGCCTTTGTCGACCAATATGTCGCGCCGCTCAAAAGCTATCGCGCGATCGGGCTGGACGTCGGCGCGCAGGATGGGCTCAAGACGGATGCGCAGGCCTTGCATGACGCGCTCGACCGCTATGGCATCGCGCATCGTTTCGAGATCTATGATGGCGATCATGTCAACCGGATCGGCGAGCGATTCCAGGAGCAGGTGCTGCCCTTTTTCGGGCGGGCGCTGGTCACGGCGCGACAAGGCGCCAAGTGATGCGCGCATCCCGACGCCGCGTATTGCAAGGGCTGACCGCAGGCGCATTGACCGGGGGCATGACGGGCCGCGTATCGGCCGCACGCGCGCGCCTGCCGGACCCCACCCATATGCTGTGGTATCGCCAGCCGGCGACGACCTGGACCGAGGCGCTGCCGATCGGCAACGGGCGGCTCGGCGCGATGGTCTTCGGCGGGATCGCACGCGAGCGCCTGCAACTCAATGAGGACAGCCTGTGGAGCGGCGGCCCCTATGACCCGATCAACCCCGCGGCGCACGCCGCGCTGCCCGAGGTACGCCGCCTGATTGCCGCAGGGCGGTTGAAAGAGGCGCAGGCGCTGGCCGACCGGATGCTGATCGGCACGCCGCGCACGCAAATGCCCTATCAGCCGCTCGGCGACCTGATCCTGTCCTGGCCGGGCCTGTTGGACGCCGACGGACGGAATTACCACCGTCAACTCGATCTCGACAGCGCCACCGCCACGACCCGTTTCATGATCAATGGCGTCGAGCATCGCCGGACGGTGATCGCGTCGCCGGTCGATCAGGTCATCATGGTACGGATCGAAGCCGATCGCCCCTTCGACCTCGACATCGCGCTCGCCTCGCCCCAGCCCGAGGCGCAGGCGGTCGCCACCGACGATCTGCTGACCCTCACCGGCCATAATGGCGACCATGCCGGCGTGAAGGGCGTGCTGCGCTTTGCCGCGCGGCTCAAGGCCGTCATCATGGGTGGCACGATGACGGCGAACGATGGCCTGTCGATCCATCGGGCCCGGTCGGTCACGCTGCTTCTCGCCATGGCGACCAGCTATCGCGGGTTCGAGGATCAGGAGGGCGATCCGCTGGCCATCGTGAGCCGGGCGATCGCCAAGGCGCAGGCGCGGGGAGCAGCGCGGATCGCCGCCGGCGCCCTTGTCGAGCATCGTCGCCTCTATCGCCGCGTCGCGCTGGATCTGGGCACAAGTCCCCAGGCCGACCGTCCGACCGACGAGCGGGTGCGGGCGGATCGCGCAGTCGCCGACCCCGCGCTCGCCACGCTATATTTCAATTATGGCCGCTATCTGCTGATCGCCTGTTCGCGGCCCGGTGGGCAAGCTGCCAATCTTCAAGGGCTGTGGAACGAGAGCGTCAAGCCGCCCTGGGATTCCAAATACACCGTCAACATCAATACCGAGATGAATTACTGGCCCGCCGACGTCACCGGACTGGGCGAATGCGTCGAACCGCTGGTCCAGATGATCCGCGAACTGGCGATCAGCGGGGCGCGGACCGCGCGCGAAATGTACGGCGCGCGGGGGTGGGTCTGCCATCACAATAGCGATCTGTGGCGTGCCACGGCCCCTATCGATGGCGCGCCCTGGGGCATGTGGCCGACCGGCGGCGCGTGGCTCTGCACCCATTTGTGGGACCATTACGATCATCATCGCGATCCGGCCTTCCTGCGCTCGGTCTACCCGCTGATGCGCGGCGCGGCGCTGTTCTTCCTCGACACGCTTCAGACCGATGCGAGAACCGGCCTGCTCGTCACCAGCCCTTCGCTCTCGCCCGAAAACGAGCATTCGCCCGGCGTCTCCATCTGCGCTGGCCCCGCCATGGATCAGCAGATCCTGCGCGACCTGTTCGATCAGGTCGGGCGCGCCGCCGCAATCCTGGACACCGACAGCGCATTCGCACGGCAACTCGCCGCCGCGCGCGCCCGGCTGGCCCCTGACCGGATCGGTCGGGACGGCCAATTGCAGGAATGGCAGGAGGACTGGGACGGCCAGGCCCCCGATCCCCATCATCGCCATGTCTCGCATCTCTATGCCCTGTTCCCCAGCGAACAGATCACGGTCGACCGGACCCCGGCGCTGGCCCAGGCCGCGCGCAAGTCGCTCGAGGTACGCGGCGACCAGTCGACCGGCTGGGCGACGGCATGGCGCGCCAATCTCTGGGCCCGGTTGCAGGACGGCGATCATGCGCATCGCATCATCGCCTATCTGCTGGGACCGCAGCGCACCTATCCCAATCTGTTCGACGCCCATCCGCCCTTCCAGATCGACGGGAATTTCGGCGGCACCCGCGCCATCGCGGAGATGCTGATGCAAAGTCGCGAGGACAGTCTGCTCCTGCTGCCCGCCCTGCCTCGCGCATGGCCAAACGGGTCCGTGCGAGGGCTGCGCGCACGCGGCCGGATGACGGTCGATCTCCTCTGGCGCGACGGCCAGTTGGTCAGCGCCACGCTGGCCAGCGCCCTGCCGGGCAAGCGCCTGGTGCGGCTCGGCGAGGTGCAGGCCGAGGTCATGCTCGCCCCCGGCCGCCCCATACGCCTCAGCGGCACGATGCTCCGATCAAGCGATCGATTGCAGGCATGGACAGCGCGACTTTAGTCAGACAATAATCGCCACAAACAGATATCGGGAGAATGAGGATGAGGTTGAGCCGGGCGAAGCGCGTTTTCTGGACAGGATGGGCGACCGCGACGCTCCTCGCCGCTCCCAGCCTCGCCTGGGGGCAGGCCGATCCGCTTCAGCCGACCGGCCGCTGGAGTGCCAATCAGGATGGGCAAGCTGCCCTGCCGCCGATGGGCTGGAACAGCTGGAATGCCTTTTACAGCGATGTCGACGAGGAAAAGGTGTTGGCGTCGGCCCGACTGATCGTCGAAAAGGGGCTGGCGCAGGCGGGCTATCGTTATATCAATATCGATGACGGCTGGTGGGTCCGGCGGCGTCAACCCGACGGGCGGCTGGTGATCCGAACGGACCGCTTTCCCTCCGCCAAGGCAGGTGCGAACCAGCAGACCAGCTTTCGCCCGCTGACCGACCGGCTTCATGCCATGGGGTTGAAGGCGGGTATCTATTCGGACATCGGCCGCAACAGCTGCGGCCAGATCTACACGCCCAGTTTCGCCAACCAGCCCGAAGGCACGATCGCCGAGCGCGAAGTCGGGCTCTATGGTCATGTCGATCAGGATATCGCCCTGTATTTCGGCGAATGGGGTTTCGATTACATCAAGGTCGATGGTTGCGGCATTCGCGGGCTGGGGCCTGACACCGACCATGTCCGCAAGGGGAACTACCGGGTCCTGCCGCCGCTGATCGACATGAACGCGCTCGACCGGACCGACATTCCCGCCGTCCGCGCGCTCTATGGGCAGGTCGCCACGGCGCTGCGACGCAACAACCCGGACGGGGACTATATCTTCTCGCTCTGCCTCTGGGGCTCCGCCGATGTGCGCCGATGGGGCAAGGACTTGGGCGGTGTCTCGCGGACCAGCGACGACATTTCCGCGAGCTGGACGCGGATGCTGACCAATTTCGACAGCAGCGCGACCCGCGCCTTCTACGCCCATCCGCATGGCTGGAACGACCCCGACATGCTGTTCGTCGGCGCGGGCGATTTCGATGCGAACCACATGACCGAGGCGCGGTCCCATTTTGCGCTCTGGGCGATGCTCAACGCCCCGCTGCTGATCGGCTACGACCTGCGCAAGGCCAATGCCGAACAACTCGCGCTGCTGGGCAATCGCGCGATCATCGCGCTCAATCAGGATCCGGCGGGGCATCAGGCGATCCCCGCCTATCTGTCCGACGACGTCCAGATCTTCGTCAAGACACTGGCCGATGGCGACAAGGCGGTGGCGCTCTTCAACCGCACCCAGGCACCCGTCGAGGCGGTGCTGACCGCCGCGCACCTGAAGATGCGGGACGATCGGCCGATCAGCACGACGGACCTCTGGTCCAACGAACGGGGTAGCTTCACCGGCGAGCGCAAGATGACGCTCGCGCCGCATCAGACGATCATCCTGCGCGTTCGCGGCGAGCGCCGGCTGGCGAACGGCAGCTACCTGTCCGAAACGCCGGGCGACGTGAACCCGGCCGAGGATGGGACCGTCCCGCTGGCGGACCCGACCATTCACCACGCGCCCGTGCCCTGGCAAAGCACGCGCGGGCCAGGCGACCATCCGCAATATTCGGGCTGGGGCGGGGCCCAGCCCGATCGCGCGCCCTTTGGCCAGCCATTGCGGGTAGCGGGCAAGATGTACGACACCGGCATCGGCGCGCTGGCCAATTCGCGGCTGGAGGTGCGCAATCACGGCCGGTCGCGCTTTGCCGCCACGGTCGGCGTCGATGATTCGGCCTTGAACGGTGCGCGTAGCGTCGTCTTCGAGGTTTATGGGGACGGACGCCTCCTCACCCGTTCGGCGCCGCTGCGCCGGGGCGAGGCCCCCGCCGCCATCGAAGCCGATGTTCGCGGGATCAAGCTGATCGAGCTCGTCGCGCGATCCGATAGCGCTATCGGAGAAGCACCACCTATCGCCTGGAGCGATGCCCGCCTCTTCGGCTGATCGCGGGGCCAAGGCCCGGATCTCGGGCCTTGGCCTGCGGCTTGTCGCGGGCCGTAAAGCATGCGACTGATGATCTAGTAATAAGGGAGAGGGTGATGAAACCCATCGGGCGGGCGCTGGCGATGAACCGGCGTCAACACTTGATCGGCATGGCGGGCGGCCTGTTTATGGGAGCGCTCCCTTCGACGGCTTGGGCGGAAGATGCCGGGGCTGAGAATACAGGGCCGGATGCGCCGCTACGCGATCTGGCTTCTGCGAAAGGCATCCTGTTCGGCTCGGCGATCAATGCGGGCAACGCCTCGCCGATGAGCGACGCGGGCTATCGCGCGATCGTCACGCGCGAATGCGCGGTGCTGGTCCCCGAGAACGAGATGAAGGTCTATGTGATCGGCGGCGATGCCCAGCATCCCAATTTCGCGCCAGCCGACCGGATCGCCAAGTTCGCGCGCGGCCATCACATGAAGCTGCGCGGCCACACGCTGCTATGGAATCATCCCAAATACATCGCCCCGGCGCTGGCGGAGCAGGTGCGCGCGACCGGGCCGGAAAAATGGCTTCGCGCCTATATCGCGCGGGTGGCCGGGCATTTCGGCGACCAGATCTATTCCTGGGACGTGGTCAACGAGACGATCGATCCCAAGACCGGCGAAATGCGCGATACGGTCTTTACCCAGACTCTGGGCTTCGACGCGCTGCGCATCGCGTACGACGCGGCGCGCGAACACGCACCCCACGCGCAACGCGTCTATAACGACTTCATGTCCTGGGAGATGGGCAACGAGACCCACCGCGCGGGCGTCCTGCGCCTGCTCGAGCGTTTCCGGCGCGAAAAGGTCCCGGTCGACGCGCTGGGTATCCAAAGCCATCTGGGCAATGATGGCAGCCACTCACGGGCACAGCGCGCCGAGTGGCAGCGGTTCCTGGATGCCGTGGTCGCGATGGGTTATCGCCTGCTCATCACCGAATTCGACATCAACGATCGCGAGATGCCGCGCGACATCGCGAAGCGCGATGCCCAGGCCGCGGCGGTCGCGCGCGACTATCTCGACCGGATGTTCGCCTATCCACAGCTCGATCAGTTTCTGTGCTGGGGGCTCTGGGACAAGCATAGCTGGCTTCAGGGCTTCGCCCCGCGCCCCGACGGCGCGGAACAGCGCCCCCTGCCCTATGACGACGATCTCCACCCCAAGCCCCTGCGGACCGCCATCGCCGACGCGTTGCGCGCCGCCCCCGTTCGAAAGGGTATCGCATGATCCGCCGCGCCGCCACTCTGCTGGCCCTCTCGCTGTCGCCATCGCTGCTGGGCGTCGGTCCTGCCGTCGCCCAGTCGGCCAGGTTCGAACGCTTCACCTATCAAGGCCGCTCGCTGGAGCAGGTCAAACCGGCTGAAGGCGAATATCTGAACCCGATCCTGTCGGGCTATTATCCCGACCCCTCTGTGACGCGCGTGGGCAAGGACTATTATCTCGTCAACTCGTCCTTCGTTCACTATCCGGGCCTGCCGATCTTCCATTCGACCGATCTGGTCCACTGGACGCAGATCGGCAATGCGATCGACCGGCCGGGACAGCTCGACTTTACCGGCCGCGCCGTGTCGGAAGCGGTGTTCGCGCCCGACATCTCCTACCACGACGGCATCTTCTACATCGTCAACACCTGTGTGCGATGCCGTGGCAATTTCGTCATCACCGCCAGGAACCCGGCCGGGCCCTGGTCCGATCCGATCTGGCTGCCTTTCGAAGGCATCGACCCGTCCATCTATTGGGAGGGCGACCGCGCCTATATCGTCAACAACCGCGCGCCCGACGAACCGCCGCGCTATAGCGGCCACCGTGCGATCTGGATCCAGGAATATGACTGGCGCGCGGGCAAGATGGTCGGCGAGAGCACCCAACTGGTCAATGGCGGCGTCGACATCTCCAAGAAGCCGGTATGGATCGAAGGGCCGCATATCTTCAAAAAGGATGGCTGGTATTATCTGACCGCCGCCGAAGGGGGCACCAGCGTCAACCATTCGCAGGTGGTGCTGCGATCGAAAGAACTGCGCGGTCCCTATGTGCCGTTTGCGGGCAACCCGATCCTGACCCAGCGCGACCTCGACCCCAAACGCCCGCATCCGATCAGCGCGGCGGGCCATGCCGAGCTGGTCCAGACGCAGAATGGCGACTGGTGGGCGACGTTCCTGGCGACGCGGCCCTATGCGGATGATTTCTACAATATCGGCCGCGAAACCTTCCTTCTGCCCGTGACCTGGCGGGACGGTTGGCCGATCATCCTGGACAAGGGCAAGACGGTGCCCTGGACGGTCGCCAAGCCCCGCCTGCCCGCTTCGCCGGCGCCCGGACTCCCGACCAGCGGTGACTTCGGCTATACGGATGAGTTCGACGGCGACCGGCTTGCGATGCAGTGGATCGGCATTCGCACGCCCAAGGCTCCCTTCTACACGATCGCGAACGGTGCGCTGACGCTGGGCAACGGTGCCGCGCTGGGCGATCGAGACGGCGTGCCGGCCTTTGTCGGGCGGCGGCAGCAGCATGTGGCGGCGCAGGTTTCGACCACGCTGACCTTTACGCCGCAACGCGATGGCGCGCGGGCGGGGCTCGCCGCGATCCAGAACGACAATGCCTATCTGTTCTTCGGGCTGACGCGAATCGATGGCCAGCCGAGGATCGCGCTCTACACGCGCGAGGGCACCGCGCCGGAAACGCTGATCGCCTCCGCCCCGATCCGGACCACCGGCCCCGTGACGCTGACCATCCGCGCCAATGCCGGAACCATGGCCTTCGAATATCAGGCCAATGGCCAACGCGAGACGTTGAAGCGCGATCTCGACGTCCGGTTCCTCAGCACCGCGCGGGCGGGTGGTTTCGTCGGGACGGTCATCGGCCCCTATGCGCATACACCATCATGAGGCGCGCCCTTACCGTCACGCTGGCCACGGTGATGCTCACCGGAGCATCCGCCGTCGCCGGGGCGCAGGCCTGGCAATCGGATCGCGGCGACGGCACCTACGCCAATCCGCCGCTCTATGCCGATTATCCCGATCCCGACATCATCCGGGTGGGCCAGGATTTCTATTTCATCACCACGACCTTCGCCAATGTGCCGGGTCTGACGATCATGACCTCACGCGATCTGGTGAACTGGCGTTTCGTCGGCCATGTCGTCGACCGGCTGGAGGGGCGGCCCGAATATGAGCTGAAGCGCGGTGGCGCCTATCGAAAGGGCATCTTCGCCCCCAGCCTGCGCTATCGCGACGGGATCTTCTTCATCGCGGTCACACCTGTGGGCGAGAAGACGCGCATCTACCGATCGCGCGACATTCGCGGCCCCTGGGTCATGAACCGGCTGAGCGAGGAGGCGTTCGACCCCGGCCTGTTCATCGACCGGGATGGCAGCGCCTTTATCATGACCTCGGTCGGCTCGGATGGCACGACCACCCTGCTCAGCCTGGACCGCGATCTGCGTCGGGTGGTCGGCAAGCGAGTCGTCCATTTCAACGAGGGGGCCGAGGGCTCCAAGATCGTCCGCCGCGGCGATTTCTATTACATGTTCAACGCCATTCCCCGGCGGCTGAGCATGACCGTCTCGCGCGCGAAAAGCCTGTTCGGCCCATGGGAGACGCGCGACCAGATCGACGACAGGACCGGCGGGCATCAGGGGGCGATCGTCGATCTGCCCGATGGAACCGATTATGGCTTCGTGATGGTCGATGCGGGGGCGATCGGGCGGATGACCAATATCAGCCCGATCTTCTGGCGCGACGGCTGGCCCATCTGGGGAACGCGCGCCGCGCCGAACCGCGTACCGGCCGTCGCGACCAAGCCGATTCAGGGGCAGCCGGTCGCGATCCTACCCGCCTCCGACGATTTTTCGTCACCCCGGCTCGGCCTGCAATGGCAATGGAATCACAATCCCAGGCCCGAACGCTGGTCGCTGACCGAACGCCCGGGCTATCTCCGGCTGCACGCCACCCAGGCCCCAGCGCTGTGGAGCGCCGCCAACACGCTGCTGCAAAAGGGGCAAGGCCCATTCAGCCGCGGGGTCGTCGCGCTCGATGCCGCACATATCGTGCCTGGCGACCAATGCGGTTTCGGCACCTTCGGCAAGTATAGCGGGCATATCGCGATCGGCCGGGGAGTCGATGGGCGGCTGACCCTGACCATGCGGGTGATCGAGGATGTCGCGGCCGACAAGGGCACGACACAGACGACCGACCAGCGCGTCGCTGCGCTGCCCCTGTCGGCCGAACGCCTGTTCCTGCGGACGGACATGGACTTCAAGACCGACCGGGCAAGCGTCGCCTACAGTTTGGACGGACACGACTGGCGCACTCTGGGCGGGGATTTCCCGCTCGCATTCGATTGGCGGACCGGCACCTTCCAGGGACAGCAATATGCGCTGTTCTGCTATAATCCGGGCGTGAAGGGCGGGTGGATGGACATCGACAGCTTCACCCTGTCGGGGCGGTAAGATCCGATCGGCGGGCACCGTGACCGCGCGTCCTCAGATCGTCGGGAGGCCCCGCTCGACGATCCTACGGATCAGGTCGCGGTGCCGCGGCAGGCCGGCGAGCAATCGGCCGGTCTGCACGTCATTCTCGCGCCAGGCCCGCTCCGCCCCCACCGTTTCGGCCATCAGGCTGCCCGGCATGATTTCGGTCCGCTGGCCCATGCCATATAGCACATATTGATAGCTGGCCGACGGAAAGACCTCCTCCACCCGGTCGAACTCGTCATGCATCCAGGGCACCTGATAGCGCCACAATGCCATCAACGCCTGTAGCCGGTCGGGAATGCTCTCCGCCCGGACATTGTCGCGCCAGAAGTCGCTGTCCGTCCGCCGGGTCAGCGTATAGTGGAGCTTCAGGAAATCGACGATCCGGCCCCAGCGATAGAGCGTCGTATCGTTGAAGCGCCGCGCCACCATGTCCATCACCTCGCGACAGGCGGGCATCTGCTCGGCGATCAACTTGGCCGACAATTCAATCAGGACGATCGCCGACGCCTCCAGCGGTTCGAGGAACCCGGCCGCGAGCCCGACCGCGACGCAATTGCGGTCCCAGAAACGCGCGCGATGCCCCGCGCGGATCTTCAGTTCGCGTACCGGGAGGTCATGTCCCGCTTCGCCCAGATACGCGCGCAACTCGCGTTCGGCGGCATCGCGGTCGGTATGGCTGCTCGAAAAGACATGGCCCACGCCGCGCCGCGTCGGCAGGCCGATATCCCAGATCCATCCCGCCGACTGCGCGGTCGAAATGGTATGCGACGCGATCGGCGCCTCCGCATCTTCATAGGGTATCTGGATCGCGAGTGCGGTGTCGCAGAACAATATGTGGTTCAATGGCCGGAACGGCACGCCCATCGCTTCGCCCAGCAACAACGAGCGGAAGCCGGTGCAGTCGACGAACAGATCCCCCGCCACCTCGCCCGCCTGCGCCGTCCGCACCGCGCGAATGTCGCCATCCTCGGTCCGTATCACCTCCTCGACATCCGCCGACACATGCCGTACGCCCAGCGTCTCGCAGCAATGGCGGCGCAGGAAGTCGGCGAACTTGCCGGCATCGAGATGATAGGCGTAATTGGCCAACGCTTCATATTCGGGCGTCGCGATAGTCTTGGGCGCCAGCCCCGCGTCGCAAATCCGGCCCTGCGGCGTCACCGAATCGCAAAAGCTGACATCGCCATTGCCCGCCAGCCAATGCGAGGCGAGGTTCAACTGCCCAAAGCTCTGGGGCAACATCAGCGGATGGTAATAGCCATCATCCTCCGCGCCGGTGGTCCACCGGTTGAAGCGCGCGCCCTGTTTGAACGAGGCGTCGCACTGGCGAAAGAACTCGGCTTCCGACACGCCCATCCGGCGAAGCGTGGTGCGCAGCGTGGGCCATGTCCCCTCGCCCACACCGATGATCGGCACATTGGGGGATTCGACCAGGGTCACGCTGAAGCCATGCGGCCGTCGCCCCTGATGTCGGGCGGCGATCACGCCCGCGGTCAACCAACCGGCGGTCCCCCCGCCGACGATCACGATATGCTGAACGGGTCGAACCATGTGTCAGTAGGTCCAAGTCGGCGCGGGGATGTCAAGCCGAAGCTAGCCATCCCCGCCCCATGCCATCGTCAGAAGCGATAGCGCGCGCCAAGCGTGAAGCGGCGACCATAATCGAACACGTCGAGCATCTGGTTCTTGAACCGACCATGCGTGCTCTGCTTGTTTTTGTTGAGGTTCAGGATTTCACCGAAGATCGAGAAATTCCTGGTCACGTCATAGCTGCTGGTCAGATCGACCTGGAAGCTCTGGTTCACGAAGGTCGGTTCGGCACCATAGCTGCCAGTATTCTGGTTCTGGCTGAACCCCAGCAGATATTCGTCACGCCAATTGAGCGCAGTCCGGAACTGGAAGCCGTTCTTATCATAAAAGCCAACGAAATTGGCGGAGTTGGCCAGGCCGGTGACCGCGAAGCCGCTCTGCGAGACGTCCTTCGCGTTATACGGCTTGTTGGTATCGACCAGCGTCGCGTTCGCCTGGAACCCGAAGCCGCTGTCACCGAACACCTGCTGCCAGGCGATCTCGACGCCGCGGACGGTCGCATCCGGCCCATTGACCGATTGCGAGATCGAGAAGATGGCGGGCTGCCCCGTCGTCGGATCGATCACCCCGTTCACCGTCTGGCGGGTCACGCCGTTGACAATGAAGTTGCTGACATTCTTGAGGAAGAAGTCGACCGACAGATATGAGTTGCGCTGATAATACCATTCCGCGGCGAGGTCGTAATTGTCCGCCAGATAGGGTTTCAGCATCGGGTTGCCGCCGCTGCCCGACAGAGCCCCCACCCGCTGGCCGTTGCCAATGCTCAGCACCGGGCTCAGCAGGTCGAGACCCGGACGGGTCAGGGTTCGCGACGCATCGAAGCGGAGTTGCAGCTTGTCGGTGACTTCCAGACGCAGGTCGAGGGTGGGCAGCATGAAGGAATAGTTGTTCTTCCCCACGACCTGCTGCGTCTCGACCGGGAAAGCCACCGACAACAGGGTCGGATCCGCCTTGCTCTGGGTGATGCCCGTCGGCTGACGCCCCTGCCCGATCGACGTCAGATGGGTATTCTCGTTCCGCAGACCGACCGCGATGTGCAGCGGCATGTTGGCGACCTGCGCCTCAATCTGCGCGCTGAAGAAGAGCGACCAGGTCTTTTCGCGGATCGTGCGGAGGGAATTGGGATCGATCGCCTGATCGAACGCACCGGTGAAGCCTTTGATGCCGCCCCCGTAATTATAGCCCGGAATCGTCTGCGCCTGTGGATTGCCCAGGCTGGACAAATATGCCTGATAGGCTGCCGGGCTATAGATCAGCACCGATGGCGGCAACGAGCCGGAGAAGCCGGGGATGAAGTTGTTGAGGCTGATCGATCCGCGATACAGGTTCGACGGCAGCGGAGCGATGCCCGAACCCTGTCCCGACGGCCCGCCATAGCCGGCATAGGCTTGCCAGAAATTATTGGTGAAGGTGCTCGCATTCTGCTTGTGGAATGTGTCGTCGACATATTGGCCACCAGCCTTCAGCGTCAGATTGCCCTCCTTCCAGGTGGCGACACCGCGAAACTGCTTGAGTTCGTCGGTGTTCTTCTGGGTCTGGAGCACGGTGACGTGCGAACCGATCAGCGACGGATCGGCCCAGCCGCCCGCATTACCCGCAGGACCATAATTGCTGATCGTCGGAAAAGACTTGTTGCTGTTGCCGGTGACGTCGAAACCAAGATTGGTGCCCAGCGCACCGCCATAGCCGATGTCACCATTGCTCTTCTCGATCACGCCGCCGGGGTTCAGCCAGCTCTTGGCATAGGCTCCGTCCGCCTCGATCGTCAGCTTTGGGTTCACGTCCCATTTGACGTTCAGACCGGTCTGGTTGGTCTGAAGCACCTGCTTGTTGTTCGCCGCCGTGAAGTCGGTCGGAGTGCCCGTCTGGGTGAAGCTGACCGCCGTGCCATTGGCATCCTGCTTCACGTTGCGCAGATTGCCCTGATTGAACCACACGCCGAAGCCATAGACATCCGTGCTGATCGTCTGGCGCGAGAAGTTGTTGTCCAGCGTGACCATCACATCGTTGGACGGATGCCATTGCAACGCGACCCGTCCGTCGACACGCTCGTCCTTGGTCCGTTGCTGCTCCGCGCCATATTGCTGCGGGAACCAGCCGGTCAGGGTGCGCTGGTCCGAAGCGGGGGCGGTGGCGTTGGTCGTTGGCGAACAGGTGCTGGCGGTACTGCCCGCCAGTTGGCAAGGCGCGAAGTTGCCACCCGGCCAACCCGACACATAGACGCGGTTGGTATCGGTATCACGCTTGGTATAAATGAAGCTCGACAGGATACCCAGAGTATCATTGGCGAAGGTATCACTGACCAAAGCCCCGATCGTCGGAACGATTCGGCCCGAGCGGTCCTGAGCCGACCCTGCGGCGCTGATCGCGGTGCGGAAGCCGGGATGATCGAACGGTTTGGGGAACTGGATATTGACGGTCGCGCCGATCGAACTGGACGCCAACGCCACGTCCGGCGTCTTGAAAACGCTCAGCCCACCGATGAAGTCCGAGCCGACGGTGCTGAAATCGATCTGGCGACCACCCGCCGCGGTCGAGATGCGGCGACCGTCATAAAGGGTGGTGTTGAAATCACCTCCGAAGCCGCGCACCGTGATGCCGGTCGGCTCACCACGCGCTCCACTACGCTCGATCGACACGCCCGGCAGGCGCTGGAGCGAGGCAGCCACGTTCGAATCCGGAAACTTGCCGATATCCTCCGCCGAGATCGCGTCGACCACGCCGGTCGCAGTGCGCTTGATGTCGAGGTTGCGCTGGAGCGAACTGCGCAGGCCGGTGACGATAATCTCGCTTTCGTTGGCCTGATCCGCCGGTGCCGGGCTGTTGGCCTGCGCGTCGATCGCGGTGGCCTGCGGCGTTCCGGCTTGCTGGGCAAAGGCCGTACCCGGCGACAATAGGGCCAACGCCATCAACGGCGAGACGCCGCCCATCAAGGCGCGACGCGAAACAATTGCGGCTACAAGAGCAGTGCGAGCCACCATTTTCCCCTCTCCTTCGGTTTTATCATTTCGGCACGGGCGGCGTTCCTTCGCCGTCCCATCCGTGAAACATTGCCATGCTACCGCGATGATAGCGCTAAAACAAGCGATTTGTCAGAGCGGTCCGGAGCCGCTATTCCCGGTTGACGAGGCACGGGAAAAGCAGAGACAAATTCCCGGTCTCGCCCACCTTTCGACCGCCGGGTTCGGGAAGGATGCGGAGAGGATGCGACGTGAAAGGGACCATCGCCATGGCCGAAATGGAATTGCTCGACAGCGCCCGTCACGCGGCGCTCCGCGTCTCGACCACCCCCGATCGGGCCCGGCATTTCGTGCAGTTAGTGGCCGATGAATTCCTGTCGGCCGCGCTTCACTATCCCATTCTCTTTGCCCGCCATCCCGACACGGGAGACCTGTATCCGGGCGCGCTGATGGGCTTGGTGCCCGACGAAAATCTGTGCCTCGGCGCGTCGGGCAAGCTGGCCGGCTATCGCCCTGCCGACCTGGAGCGGCAGGGCTTCTATGTGTCGGGCGAGAATATCGCGATCGATCGCAGCCATCCCGCCCTCGTATCGCAGGAGGGGGATGCGGTGTTCGACCAGGACGGCGACCCCGCCCCCGCCCTGCGCCGTGTGCAGGTCGCGCTCCGCACGCTACATCGCGGCTTGCCGGACACCGAGGAATTCATTGCCCGGCTGGAGACTCATCAACTCGTCGAACCGATCGATCTGAGCTTTCAGTTCGACAATGGTGAAAGCCTGCGGCTCGACGCGCTCTACACGATCAGCCTCGACGCGCTCCACGCGCTGCCCGATGACGTCGTGCTTTCGCTCTTCCGGTCGGGGGGCTTGCAACTCATCTATGCCCAGACGGGATCGGTGCGGCACATCCCCTTCCTGGCCCGGCGGCGCAACGACCGGCTGAGCGGCCTGGTAGCATGACCGGGACGGCGACCGAGATCGATCCGGCCGCCCTCCCCGATGCATCGGTCTTTCAGCGGGTCGTGGCCGATCCCTGTCGCCCGGTCATCCTGCGCGGGGCAGTGCGCCACTGGTCGCTGACCCGCGTTGCAGCGGACGGAAACGCCGCGCTCGCAGCCTATCTCGGCCGATTCGATGCGGGACGCGAGGTCGAGGCCTTTGTCGGGGATCCCGCCATTGCGGGCCGCTATCACTATAGCGACGACTTGGCCGGCTTCAACTTCACCCGGCAGACATTGCCGCTGAACCAGGCGATCCGCCGCATCATGGAGACGGCGGACCAGAGCCTCTATGTCGGTTCGCTGCCGATGTCGGTCTTCCTTCCCGGGCTCGCCGAAGACAATCCTCTGCCCTTCGCCCCGGCGGTGTCGCCGCGTTTGTGGATCGGCCATGCCTCGATCGTCGGGTGCCATTATGACATGTCAGACAATATCGCCTGCGTGGTGGCCGGGCGACGACGATTTACCCTCTATCCGCCCGACGCGATCGGCGACCTGTATGTCGGCCCGATCGACCATACCATGGCGGGCCAGCCCGTCGCGCTGGCGGCGGATGCCGAACCGGACGATCCGCGCTATCCCCGTTTCGCCCAGGCGCGAGAGCGCGCCATCACAATCGACCTGGAGGCGGGCGATGCCCTTTATCTGCCCAAATTATGGTGGCACCGGGTGGAGGCGACGGGCAAGCTCAACCTGCTGGTCAATTATTGGTGGGACGCGTTTCCCGCCGGACCCGACCAGCCCTTTGCCGCGATGCTGCTGGCCCTGACCGCCATCGCCGGGCGGCCCGAGCCCGAGCGGGCGGCGTGGCGCGCCTGGTTCGATCATTATGTCTTTCGTCCCGATGGCCATCCGCTTGCGCACCTGCCAACGGACCGACACGGCGTGCTGGGCGAAGGGCGCGAGAATATCGGAATGCTGCGCGCCCATGCCATGCGGCTGCTCCGCGGCGGTTAGCGGGTCAGTTCGACCCGCTCCACCACCACCTCAGGATCGACCAACCAGAGCCGCAGGCGATGCCGCCCCGCGCGCAGCACCGGAAGCCGGGTCGCGGCGACACGGCGGTTCTCGATCACCGCACGGCTCCACGTCTCTGTCGTCTCGCTCGCCATCAGATCGAGCATCACCGGCGCGCCATCGTCGATCGAGATTGCCACGCGGTGACGACCGGTGCCGCGCACGTCCAGACCCGGAGCCGCGACAACGCTCAGCGTCACCGGTCCTGTACGATCGATGGTGACGTCATAGGCGATGTGCGGACTGTCGCCGCCCGGACGTTCGATCACGGCCGCCGTCGTCGGCGTGGCGATCATCGCCGCCCCCTCCGCCGTGAAGCCCGCCACGCGCTGCCAACGCAACCCGGCACCATCGACAGCCCGCCCGCGATCGGCCGGGATCACCAGGAACGGGCGCGGCGGTGCGGCAGGCAAGGGCAACGGCCGGTCCATGCTGGCCAGCGCTGGCATGGAATCGCGGTCCGGCTGTTGCCAGCCGGTATAGCCGATATGGGTCTGCGCCATCATCTGCGTCCATTTGCCGCTTGCGGTCTCCACCTCATACCGGCGGCAAATGGCGGCATCCTGTGCATAGAAGCGTTTCGCCTCTGCCGTCCAGCGCGCCGCGCTGGCCGCGTCGCCCGCCTGCACCGCCGCGCGATTGGCCGCGACCGCATGATAGAGGCGGTGAAGATTGGTCATCGCCTCGACCCGGTGCAACACCAGCTCGTAATAGGAGTCCCGCTGGTCGCTGGGCAGTTGCGCCCCGATGCGGCGCGCGTCGGCGTCCAGCACATTCCAGTCGCCCAGCACCCGGTCCCACGCGCCATCGGCCCAGCCATAGCTTGTGGCATCGATCAGCTCGGGCTTGCGCCGGCTGGCGAGCAGGCCATAGCGGCTGATGAGCGCGCCGATCGCGGGCCCGTTCGCCGCGCCGAACTGCTGCGTCGCCCAGCGTGCCGGATAGGCCTGCATCGCCGACAGGTCCATGCGTGCCGGGTTCCAGGCCATGTCCAGGAAGAAGCTGGTGGCATATTCCATCGGCTTGAGATCGCCGACATTGACGATCCACAGCCGATCCGCGCCATAGTCGTGCGCCATCCGCATCTGCTGCCACACACGCGGGATGGCGTTGGTATCCAGCCACTTATAGTTGCGCGGATCGCCGACATAATCGAAATGATAATAGACGCCCGCACCCCCGGCTCGTCGGTCGCCCGGTGGTGGCAGCCGACGGATATTGCCCCAATTGTCGTCGGCGAACAACAGGGTCACGTCGTCCGGGACGCGCATCCCCTTGTCGTAATAATCCTGCACCTCCTTGTAGAGCGCCCAGACCTGCGGCGTCTCACGCGCCGGGCGCCGGGTGACATCGGCGATGATCGCGCGCTGGTCGGCAACGATATGCTGGAGCAGATCGATCGCCGTGCCTTCGGTCATCGGCTCGTCGCCGTCGCCGCGCATCCCGATCGTGACCGGATCCTCCGCCTTGCCCCGCCGCACGATGCCGGCGCGCCAGAAATCACGCAACGCCTTGGCATTGCGCGTATAATCCCACGCGCCGCCGCCCTGCCGCTTCCAGTCGACCTGGGGACGCTGCATCGGTTCATGATGCGAGGTGCCGAGCAACACGCCCATGTCCTGCGCCAGCGGGGCGGAGGCGGGATCATCCTCCCACAGCGACTTGCCCCACATGGCGGGCCACAGGAAATTCGCCTTGGAGCGCAGGAGCAGCGTGAAGACCTTTTCATAGGCGCGATGGTTGATCCCGCCAAAGCGCGCCCGCGCCCAGCCGCCAAAGCCCGGTTCCTCGTCATTGATGAAGATGCCGCGATATTTGACCACCGGATGGTCGGCGACCCGACCCGCCGTCAGATAGAGGGTAGAATGGCGCTGCGCTGGGACATCGGCCCACCAGGTCCAAGGACTGACACCGGCCTTGGCGCTGATGTCGTACAGGCCGAAGATGGTGCCGCGCCGATCGGCGCCCGCGATCACCAGCGCACGCGCCACACCCGGCATCGGGTTGTCGACGACCTGCTCGACATAGCCTTCCCATTGTCCCGCCAGTCCCGTGACGTCCAGCTTGCCCGCGCGGACCAGCGCATCGACCACGGCGCTATGCCCCAATGTCCCTGCGATCACCGTCGCGGCCCCATTCGTCACGAGCCGGACCTCGCCGCCGCCCACCGCTTTCAGATCATCGACCAGATCCTGCGCCGCGCGACGCACCCCCGGCTGGTCGTTCGCATCGACCAGGACCGTGGTCGCCCGGCCGGGCGTCAGCAACGCAACCGCCCCGACAGTCGCACGATCGCAGGCGACGACAGCGCCTTCGCATTGGGGCGCGGCCCAGGCCGTGCAAGGGAAGGCGACCGACAACAGGGCCGGTAACAGGTGACGGCGCATCATCTCTCTCCCATCCGCCGCACGGGCCGCGCGGCGGTGATCCTTTATTCCTGGCATAGCCTGATATCGCTACCAATCAACATGCCGCAAGGCCGGATGGACGAGCGGGTGCATGGCGGCCGGATTGCCGGGCGATTGACCCGACTGGCGATGTCGATCGGCGAAAGGCCCCCATGTTCGTTGCGCGCGGACCAGCCTCGTCGGGTCAGAATGCGGTGTCGAGCCCGATGCGCAAGCTTCGCGGACGAAGGGGTGTGACCTGGTCGCGGCCGGTCGTGAAGGGCGTCCCCAGCGCAAAGCGGTTGCCCCGCACATCGGCGAGATTGGTCACGCCCAGCGTCACGCCGATCGCGCCCAGCCCCAGCCGCGCGGTCAGCCCGCTGTCGAGATAGCTGCCCTGCAGTTCGCCCAGCACCGGGCCGACCCCCAGCCGCGACGAACCGACATAGCGCAACCAGCCATCGATGCGCAGATCGCGGTCACCCGGCAACACCCGCCGATAGGTCGCGCCCGCCCGCGCGGTGATCCGCGCGATATTGGGAATCTGGCTCAACCGCGCCAGCACCGCCGCGCGCGCCGCCATCGGATCGGCGATCAGGCCTGCGGTCAGCGCAACGCTGCGCGCGCTCGACGGCGCATCGATGCGGCTATCATTATAGGACAGCGCGCCTTCCAGTCGCAGCCCCTCGATCAGACGATAGCCCGCCACGGCCTCCATCGTCCAAAGCTGTCCATCGCCGATATTGGCGGTGCTGGGCAGGCCGGTGGCATCGATGAAATCGGCCTGGATGTCGCGCCAGGCGGTATGCGCCAGCGTGACCGACCCGTCGAAGCGATCGACCCCCGGCCGGCCGCTGCGGATTCCCGCCTCGATCGTCGCCACCCGGTCGTTCCGGAAACGCCGGACCAGTGCGCCCTCGATCGCCAGCCCACCCGGTCGGAACCCCTGCTGATAGCGCAGGAACAGTTGCGCATCGCGGGTCAGGTCCACCAAAGCGGACGCGGACGGCAACAGGATGGTCTGCGCGCGCGAGGCCGTGACCTCGCTCAGCCTTGCCGCCATCAGCGTCATGATGCTGTCTGGCACATCCTCCCCCGCACCGTTCAGCACCGATCGGGTGACGCGGACCCCGCCAGTGGTCAACAGGCCGGGCAGCAGGCGCAAGGCCGCTTCGCCATAGAGCGTCGTCTCGGCCACGCCATTCTCTACGCCGGTCCGCGGCATCAGCGCCCCGGGTTCGCCGAACAGGCGGGTCAGTTGGGTCCGGTTATGGACATAACTGAACCCCGCCAGCCAGCCCGATCCGTCGGGCGCCGAATGCCATAACCGCGTCTCGTTCGCCTGCATCCGCGTGCGATTGCGCTGGGCGAACAACTGGATGGGGCCCTGTGGCGGCGTCGCGTCATAGCGCTCCATCAGGTCATGCGCGGTCGCTCCGCTGCTGGAGCGGAAACGCACCGAGCCGAAATGGCCCGACAGAACCAGTTGCCCTTGGCTAAAATCGGCCGAGAAACCCTCGGTCACCGGCGCGGAGCGGGTGAGCGGCGGGCCGTCGCGATCGGCATATTGGCTGTCCGCGCCGCGTATCCGCTGGCCGATCCCGATCGCCTCCACCGCCCAGCCGTCGCCGAGTTCCAGCCGGGCGGCGGCGCGGCCCCCCTCGATCCGGGTGCGGTTGACGTCCTTGCGGTTCAGCAGCGGCTTGTCGATATAGCCGCCTTCGGTCGCGGCATCGGCGACGATCCGGATCGCCAGCCGATCGGCGATGACCGGCATGTTCAACACCGCCTGCGCATCGCCGCCCGGCGCACCATGACGGGTGGCCGACGCCCCCAGCATGATCGAGCCGCCCACCCGCGACGGATCAGGCGAATGAGGCACCAGCCGGATCAACCCGCCCAGCGACCCCGCGCCGTAGAGTGTGCCCTGCGGTCCCTCCAGCACTTCCACCGCCGCCAGATCGGCCAGCCGCAGATCGGGATCGGGCGCATTGTAGCTGAGGCGAAGATCGCCGAAATACTGCCCGACCGTCGCCTGGGTCGGCCCGGTAAAGCTGGAATCAGCGATGCCACGGATGAACAGCTTGTTGCGCCCGGCCCCCAGATAGGTGGAGGCGATCACCGTCGTCCGGTCCGCCAGCCGCGCGGTGCCGCCCGCCCCGCCCAGTTCGAGATCCGTGCCCGCCACGCGCACGACCTGCCCCGCGAAATGCGCGCGCGACGTGTCGCGCTTGCTGGCGGTCACCACCACGTCGCCGCTGGTCACGCCGGGCAATGGCCGCGCCGGGTGGCGGTCACGCGGCAATGATAGGGGCCTGACGCGGCGCGAAGGGTCGGGGAGCAGACGCCAGCTATCGGGTCCGATCGGTTCGACCCGCGCCTCGCTGAACCGTGCGATCCGGGTCAATGCCTGCGCGACGGTCAGATGCGCGCGGAGCGCCGGGACAGGCCGGTCCCAGAGACGCCGGTCGGGCACCACGATATTGGCACGCGCGATCCGCCCCAGCGCCAGCACCTGTCCACCAACAGTCCCGGCGGGCAGATCGATGGGCACACGCTCGGCGGCCATCGCGGGGGTCGTCGCGACGCTCAGGATCGACAGCGCGACGCCCCCCGCCAATCTCACTCGCGCGATGCTCCCTCGGCCAGCATCCAGCCCTTGCCGTCCACCCGTACCGTGACATCGAGCAGCCGCCCCAGCAATCGCGGATCGCGCTGCACCGCCTTTACGTCGAGCGTCCCGCGAAAGCGGCGTTCGGCCAGCATGGGCGCGACCGTCACCGGCCGGCCCAGCGACCGCGACAGATCCTCGGCCACGTCGGACAGCGGCGTATCGTCATAGGCCAGCCGCCCCTCGCTCCAGCCCCCCACGGCCTCGACCGCGACCGGCTGGCGGATCAGGCGCTGTCCCTCCGCCACCACCGCCTGCCCCGGATCGAGCCGCAGCGCGGCTCCCTTGGGATCGACCATCACCGCGCCCTCGGCGACCGCCACCCGCGTACGCCGTTCGCCCAGCCGGACATCGAACACCGTCCCCAGATCAGTCAGCGCCAGATCACCCGCCTGCACGGTGAAGGGATGGGCCGCATCGTGGCGCACGCGGAACAGCGCCTCGCCCCGCTCGACAACCGCGCGGCGCGGATCGGCATGGTCCAGCCGCATCCGCGAGCCGCCCGCCAGTTCGATCCGACTGCCATCGGGAAGCACGATCCGGCGCGTCTCGCCCGCCGCCGTTTCGACCGCATAGGGCCGTGGCCGCTCGGACCATAATCCGAAGCCCAGGGTCGCCAGCAGCGCCGCGGCGACCGCGCCACCCATCCAGTGAACCGGGCGTTCGCGACGCACCGCCGCCTCCGCTTCCGCCTCGGGCTCCGACCGAGCCAATGCCTGCTCCACCGCCTCGGGATGCGCGGCCAGTGCGTCCTGCGCGTCGAGCAAGGCGGCCGCGATCCGGTCATAGCGTTCACCATGCGCCGGGTCCTGCGCCAGCCAGTCGGTGAAGCCGTCCCAATCGGCGCGCGCGGGATCGGCCATGCGCAGCGCCCAATCGAGCGCCACGTCATCGATCCGAAACGGCAACGGCGTCGGGGGCTGGCTCATCCGATCTGGTCCTTGAGTGCGGCAAGCGCCCTGGCCGCCAGCCGGAGATCGCTTTCGACGGTACTGATACTGATCCCCCATTCGGCCGCGACTTCGCGCTGCGCCGCCCCCTCGACCCGCACCCGGTGGAATATCCGGGCGGGCCGATCGCCCAGCGCGGCCAGGGTCGTCGCGACATGCTCGGCGGTCTGGCGCGCGGCGATCACCCGCTCGGGAACCGGCAAGGCGGACCCGGGCTCGCCGGTCTCCTGCCCCTCCGCCCAGGCCCGGTCGCGCAATTCCGCCTGCCGCCGTGAGCGATAGCGATCGATCATCAACAGATCGGCCGCCCGATAGAGATAGGCCAGCGGATTGGCGACCGGCCCGTCCATCCGTCCCGCGACCTTCAACCACAGATCCTGCACCAGATCCTCGGCGGCATCGCCCGCGCCGCGCACCGTCAGGAAACGGACGAGCTTGTCGCGATTGGCAAGGAAAACGGCCTCGATCCCGGTGGGCGGCATGACGCGGTCTGACGAAAAGGAAGGGAAGGGCCGATGTTTAGCCGAAGCCGCCGCCCGAGGAAAGGAGCCCCACCCAGAGACGGGGTGGGGCTCCAGGAACCCGCATGCGCTACAGGGGGGAAGCATGCGGGCTTCGCCTTCAGAAGGCGAACTGAAGGGCCGCGCGCGCCGATAGCGCGACATTGCCCAAACGCTGTTCGGCGCTCGCTTCGCCGCTCAACCGGATTTCGCTGGTGCCGGTGATCGCGCGCACCCGGCCGATCCAGCCACCGCCGCGCGTCTCGGGATCGAGCGTGAAAGCGGTGCCGCTGCCGAAGCTGGCCACGGTCCGGCCGATCTGCCCGGCGACACGCTCGCGCCGTCCCGCCTCGACCTCGATCCGGCTCCACTGCGCATAGCGATTGTCGCCGCCGAAATTGATGCCCGCCGCCACGCTGGCGGTCATCGCCAGTTCGTCGCTGTGGCGCTTGCGCACGGTCAGGTCATAGCCGGTGCCGCCGCCCGTCTCGCTATAGCTGTCCTCGTTCAGACGGTAATATTCGACCGCCAGGATCGGGCGCAGATTGAATTGCCCGGCCCAATGCTCATAGGACACCGAGCCAGAGCCGGAATAGAGCATGCCCTTCCAGTCGCCGGTCGCGCGGCGCTGCACCGCTTCCGATCCGACCGCGCCCTCGAACTGACGGACCGAATCGAACGACAGGAAGGCGGCCGAGACTCGGCCCTGCGCCGCCAGCGCACCCCAGCGCGCGCGCCAGAAACCGGCCAGTTCATATTGGCTGTGGTCGACGCGGTTGGTGCCGACGCCTTCATTGTCGCGCCCGCTCATATAGGCGAGCGAGGCCCCGAAATTGCCCGCATCGGTCTTGCGCTCGATCCCGCCGCTGATGCCCCAGCCGCGCACGTCATAGCTGGTCGTGCTGCGCGTCTTCTTCGACGCATCCCAGCCGAGCGGCGAGAGCCAATAGCCCCACTTTCCTTCTTCGCTGAACTCGCCCGCCGGTTCGCGCAATTGGGCCGCCGCCGCGCGCGAGGCCAGGGTCACGCCCTCGAAGAGCCCGCCCGCATAATTGGGCAGCATCTGCGCCACCGCGCCGCGGAACGCCGCGCCATCATAAATGCCGCGGATCGCGGCGGCGAGCTTGGCATCGGTGCCGATCGCGGTGTCGATCGCGTCGAATGCGCCGACACCGGCCCGGTTAAGGCCCAGCTCGCCATTGGCCTTGCGACTGACCTCGACCGCGATCTCGTTGGGCTGCGCCGTCACGATCGCGCCCTTATAGAGGAACGGGATGGCCGAGACGGCGAGCGACAGGTTGTTCGCCCCCGTCAGCGTGCCCGAGCGCAACACGACATAGCGGCCCGTCACGTCATTCGCACCGGTGACGCGCAACGCCAACTGGCTGTTCGCACCGATCGTCGTCGCGCCGCCGACCTGGATCAGGTTTCCGGTCGGGTTCGCCTTGTCCAGCGCGACGCTGAGGATCGACTGGTCGCCCAGCGCCAGCGACCCGATATTGGTCACGCCATTGGCCGCGAAGGTGCCGCCGCCATTGGCGACCGTCACCGCGACATGGCCCGCATTGGCCAGGCGTCCGGCAAAAATGCCCTTGTCGGTGATCGACAGGACATCCTGCCCCTGCCCCGCAAAGTCGGCCACGCCGTCGAACCGCGCGGTCCCGCCGATCACCAGCGTGTCGGCGCCGGTGCCGAAGCTCGCCGTGCCCGCATAGATGCCGGTGCCGCTCATCTCCAGCCGGTTGGCGCCGCCACCAAAGCCGACATCGCCCGAGATCGTGCCTGCGGCGATCTCCAGCCGGTCATTGCCTCCGCCGAAGCGGATCGCCCCGGTGATCGTCGGCGCAGCGGCACCGCTCGCCGGCGCGAGCTGGCGCACGACCGCGCCCGTGCCGTTGGCCGACAGATCGATCGCGACGCTGCGCGAGGAATCGCCGCCCGCTCCCGCGATCGCGCCGCTATTCTCGATCAGGGTCAGCGTACCGCTGCGGTCCAGAATGGCGGTCGCGGCCGAGCTGCTGGCCCCGGCGCGGATCGCGCCGCTGTTGCGGATCGTCGGCAGCGACGCGCCGCTATCGATCAGTATCGCGGTGGACACGGCATTGGTCGTGCCGCCGCCGGTCGCACCGACCGTCCCGCTGACCTGCAGCAGCGGCGTCGATGCGCCTGCGCCGAGACGGATCGCCGTCGCCTCGGCCCCATTGGCGGTCGCCTGAACCGTGCCGCCGACCGCGATGCCCTGCGCGATCGAGACATTGCCGCCCAGCCCACCGATCGCCAGCGCGGTGGCCTTCACCCCGCTATAGACGCCCACGCCCGAGATGCGGCCGTTGATGACCAGTCCCGATGCCGGGGTCGCCCCGCTGGTCGCCCCGATCGTCACCGCCCGGTCCGCCGCGCCAACCTGCATCGCCGGGGCCGCACCATTGGAAATGATATCGGCGGCCTTGCCCGTCGTGTTGGCGAGCGTGATGCCGCCCGCGACATTGCCGCCGACGATCAGCGCCGAGCCGCCCTGCAACAGATCGTCGGGATCGAGCTTCGACACATCGGCGGGCGGCGTCGTATAGCGATAGCCGGTCGATCCGATCCCACCCTCGATGGTCAGCGTACCGCCGATGTCACCATCGATCCGCGCGCCCACCGCGCGTTCGCCCACCGCGACGATCGTCCCGCCCAGCGTCACATTGCCCGACACCGCATCCGTCCGCACGCCGACCGACCGATCGCCCAGAATGTTGATCTTGCCCGACTGGACGAGATTGCCGGTCAGCGGCCCGTTCAGATAGATGCCCGCGGAATCATTCCCCTTGACCGTGATCTCGCCGCTGTTGGTGATGGCCCCGGCAAAGGCGCCGGCCGTGCGGATGCCGGTACGCCGTGCGCCCTGCGCAAAGGGGCCGTCCAGGTCGCCGTCCTTGTCGGTATCGACCGGGGTATAGCTTTCGTCGAGGATGATCTTGCCAGTGTTGGTGATCTCGCCCGTCACCCCGGCCGCCGCCGCGACGCCGATCGAGTCGTTGGCGTCGGTGATCTGGATCGTTCCCGCATTGGCCAGCTTGTTGTTGCTGTCCAGCGTGACGGCCGTGCCGCCACTCGTCACGACGCTCCCCGCTGTCGTGATGGCGATGTCGTCCGGCGCGCCGTTCTTGACGGTCGCGCTACGGACGGGGGCCGTCCGCTTGGTATCGATCGAGGTCTGGGCCGAAACGGCCGTCGCGCTCGCCAGCGCGAGCGTGGCGGTTGAAGCAAAAAGCAGGCGATGCACGAAGAACTCCCCTTATATGGCTTTTGTCCTGTCAGACGGAGCCGTCGCGGAGAGTCCTTGGTCAAAGCGAAAAAAAGATCGTGCTGTGCTGCGGATTGCCGGAGAGGAGGAGAACAGGACGCGATTACCGGACCGAAGCCTTCGCCAATGTCGCGCGATAGCGGACAAAGGCTTCGGTTTCGTCGGTCTGGAACAGGCGAACACCCCGCTTCGCCATCGCGCCCCAGACGCCGCCCGGATCGCGCAGCGCATCGACATCGCCACCCGCCCCGATCACAAAACCGCCCCACAAGGTGTTGACCCACAACGGCACCTTGAGCGCCTCCGCGCGGGCGGCGATCCCCGGCAGCGCACGCGCGGGGATATAGGGCAGTTCGACCGCGATCGGCTTGACCCGGCCGGACATCTGCCGGGCGATGATCTCGGGGATATCGCTGCCGTCCGCATCCGCACTCGTCGGGATGACCATGAAGGGGACGCGGCGATAGGGTGCCAGGCCGGCCAAAGGCGGCGAGGCGATCCCGGCAAAGGTCTTGACGATCACCCGGTCCTGCGCGCCGGCCTCGCACACGGCATCGACCACCTCGGCATAGATCGAGTCCTTGACGTCGAGGTTCAGGACGATCCGGTCCTTGGCCAGCGCCAGCAACTCATCCAGCGTCAGTATCCTTTCGTCGGTCAGTGCGGCGCTGGCCCCGCCCTCATCGTCGCGCAGGTGCAGCGCCTTGAGCCCGGCAAGCGTCAGGTCGGCAACCTTCCCCTTGCCTTCGGTCGTGCGGTCGACACGATCGTCATGCATGATAACCAGATGACCGTCCCGACTGCGGCGGACATCGGTTTCCATGATGTCGATGCCCAGTTCGGTGCAACGCATCAGCGCGGCCCGCGAATTCTCCGGCACAGTGCCCCACCCGTGATGCGGCGCCGCCTCATGACAGCCGCGATGCGATGCGACGATCAGCCCGCCCCGTGGATCGCGAATGCGCCGAATGACATCCGAGGGAGAGGCCTGTGCCACCGAACAGGCGAAACAGGCAAGAGCGAGGCTGAACAGCGGACGGATCATAGCGGGCTTTCGAGGTGGATCGACAGGGATGGGGTGGAACGGCGCACGACCGATCCGCCCCCTGGGGGAGAGAAGCGGAAGGCGTGGCGTCAGGCGTGCGTCACCATTTGCGGCTGACGATCAGGCGGATGTTGCGACCGAAGAGCGGACGGCCGAAAATCGCGGTCGGCGTCCCCTGTCCGAAGCGATCGCCCGCCGTATTGCCTTCGGTGAAGCCATGCGCGTTGGTGATGTTGTCGCCGACCAGCTGGAACTGCCAGTCGCCCGTCGTCACCATGCCGCCCAGCCCGAACGCCCCATAAGCGGGCAGCGCGGTGGTATTGAAGAAGTCGGTGTAGCGGCGGCTGACATAATCATAGCGGCCATAGATGCTGACGTCCGCTCCACCGACCTCGAAATCCATGGTCGGGCGGATGTTCAGGAACAACTTGGGCTCGCGCACGATCTGCTTGCCGTTCGCGCGGCTGCCATCCAACCCGGTATTGCTGCTGAAGTTCAGATAGCGCGGGTTCTGGAAGGTCACTGAGCCCGCCAGCGAGAAGGGACCGGTCAGGGACAGGCGGCCATCGGCCTCCATCCCCTTGGTCTCGGCGGTACCGATGAAATTGGTCGTGACGTCAGCACGGCCGGTGGCGGGATTGAACCCGGCAAAGCTGGCGTTGAGCGGGTCGAACCTGGTGTAGAAGCCGGTGACGTACAGATAGGAGCGACCATAGGCGAATTTCACGCCCGCTTCGTACAGCTTGGCTTTGGTCGGGATGATCGCGGGAGTTGGATAGGTGAAGGCGACCGTCGTGTTCATCGGCACCTGCAACTGTGACGCGCGGGCATAGACGCCGACATGGCCGTTGGCGTCGTAATTGGCCCCCAACGTCCAGTTGGTCGCCTGCTGCCTCAGCCTGAGCGTGCCGATCCCGCCGGTAAAGCCGCGCGTATTGTTGTCGGCGAGCGTTGTGGCATCGCCCAGATTATATGATCCTGTCAGGCGACCATAGCCGCTATAGCTGTACCATTCGTGGCGGAACCCAGCATCGATACGCAGCCGATCGGTCACGTCCCAGCTGTCGGTACCGTAGAGCGCGATCAACCGTCCGTCGACATTGCCCGCATTGAGCGACACCGCATCGTTGAGCGACCCATTATCGGTCACATAGCCCTGCACCGCGCCATTCGCCGAATAGGCGGCGAGATCGAGCAGCCTGGGCTGCGACTTCACCTGGATCAGATAATTCTGATAGGCGGTGAACATCTTCTGGCCCCAGAGCGAACCATAGGTGCCCAGACGGATGTCATGCGTACCGATGCCGGTATCGAACTTGCGCGTGACCGAAAGGTCGCCCTGCGACGAATAGAAGTCGGTCTGGATCGAACGATACTGCGCCTGCATCACCAGCCCGGAATCGGCGGACGGAGCATAGGGCGTCTGCCCACCGGTCCCGGCGAAGCTATAGCCCATATGGGTGACACCCGGCCCGAACGCGGTCGTCGCGGTGCCCAGATAGCCATTGGCGAAATTGGTCGCGTCGACCGGATTGGACGTCGAGTAGAAGGCGTCGAAATGCACCTTGCCCATCGTCAGCCCGCCCTTGGCCGAGACATGCAAGTCGCCATGATCGCCTTCATAATCCAGCGCGACATTGCCGAACTGGATGTGGCGGCCATTGGCCAGGTCACCGCGCTGATTCTGGATCACGCCCGAGGCATCGCGATAGCGGATATTGACGTTGCGCAGCGCGGGCGTGTTCAGCGTGCCGTTGAAATAGTCGATGTAGCGGTTCAGGCTGACCGAGGGATCGCGCGGATCGTTGGTCGGGATCGACAGATAGAAGACATTGCGGTCGTCGGTATATTGGCCCGACAGCTTGATGAAGCCGTTGGCCAGGTCGTGCTTGATGTTCGCGCGGATCTGGCCGCCCCGATCGCTGGGGAAGCCGGAGTCGCGATAGCCGTCATGCTGGCGCAAAAAGCCGCCGATCGCATAATAGGTATCGCTCGACAGCGGCCCCGCCTGATAGGCGTCGAGCCGGTAATAGCCGGTATCGCCCAGCGTCGCCTGCGCCTTGCCACGCGTCGTCGGGGTGCCCGTGACGGTGATGACATTGGCGATCGCCGCCGCCGTGCTGGCATAGATCGGCGCGGGGCCGCCACGCACCACCTCGATCCGGTCGGTCATCAGGTCGAACCGGTTCATGCCGTCGCCCTGGTTGAAGAACCAGCCGTCCAGTTCCTGGAACAGCGGCAGTCCGTCCTGCTGATAATAGAGGAAGCCGCGATCCGTCGGGATACCGCGCACGCGGGTGATGTTCTGCACCTCGCCACCGGTCGCCTCTGCATGGATGCCGGGCAGCGTGCCGACCAGATCGGTCATGTTCTTGGGCGCCAGCTTCTGGATATCCGCCTGCGACAGGGCATTGACGGCATAGGACACGTCGAAGCGACGCTGTTGACGCGCCGATCCGGTGACGATCACATCGCCATGCGCCTCGCCCTCCTTGGCCTCTCCGGTCGACGTCGCGGTGCCGTGCATGTCCTGCGTCGGTGCGGTCTGCGTCTGGCCCAATGCGGGCGCGCTCGCCCCGATCACCAGTCCCCATGCCGCGCCGGTCAACCAATAGCTTTTCATATGCCCCCCAGAGGTTTGAATGGAGGGCGCTTTGGTGGGACTGCGTGACAGTTTTATTTGCTTACATGAAAATAAATCAGCCGCCGGTTGCGGTGACGGCGTGGATGGGGATCATCGCCGCGCCGATCACCACCGCCTTGCTGCCGATCGCGGTGGCATGAATGCGCGGCAACGGTGCCCGATACTTGCTGTCGCGGTTACGGCCCGCCGTCTCCAGCCCCTCGGCGATGCGGCGCAGGATGGGCAATGGCAGCGCACCGGAAATAACGATCGCCCCAGGATCGAGCCAGACGATGCCGCTGAGAATCGCCAGCTCGAGCTGCCCGACGACCCGCTCGATCCACGCCGCGATCAGCGGCGCGCGCGTCTCCAGCAAGCCCTCGATCCCGGCCAGCGAGTCAATCGCCTCCCCCGCCTCCCGCAATATGCGGAGGAGATCGATCCCGGAGGGGCGGTCGAGATGTCCCGGAAAGAGTCGCCCGACCTCACCCGAATTGCCATGTTCGCCCAGGAACAGATCCCGCTCGGCGATCAGCCCGCCGCCGATGCCATGGCCGAGAAACAGCGTCAGGATGGAACGATAGCGGCCGATAATCCCTTCCTGATAGAATTCGGCGAGCCCGGCCGCGCTCGCATCATTCTCGATCCAGACCGGCATTCCCAGCGCATCGGAGAGGAAATCGCCCAGCGGAATGTCACTCCATCCGGACAGCCAGTCGACGACCGCGCGCCGCCCCGTCTCGCCCGGTAGAGCATAGCCGGGGACCGCGACACCCAGCCCCAGGAAACGGCCGCGCATGAAGCCATGCCGCGCCGCCAGCGCCTGTAGCCGCGTCTCCACCGCGTGGGCGAAGGCGCGCGGATCCGGACTGTCGAAGGGGGTGATGTCATGCACCAGCGGCCGCCCGCGGAAATCGACCAGCACCAGTTCCAGCCATCCCGGTTGCGCCGTCGCCCCGATCGCCCAGCCACCGCGCGCCGACACGGCCAGCGGCACGGTGGGGCGTCCACGCACACTATTGTCGCTGTTTGCCCCCTCCTCGATCAGATCCAGCGCGAGCAGCGACTGGGTCATGCGGGTCATCGTCGCGCCGTTCGTCCCCATCAACTGGCCCAGCCGCGACCGTGAGGCCTGTCCTTCGATCCGCAATTGCATCAACAGGCGACGTTGGGGTTCGGACAAAAGGATTTGCGGACGACGAGCGAAGGGCATGACACGCCACGCTATAATTTCACCATGTCAAATAAATGAAAAGCCCGGCTGATAGGGCCGCGACGATGCTGCTATCGCTCCAGGCCGGACCGCGCGCCGACGCCGCACCCTCCTTCATCACCAAATTGGGCTATAGCGCGGGCAACTGGGGCAAGAGCGTCGTCTGGACCAGCTTCGAGAGCTTCATGCTCTTTTACCTGGTGTCGATCGCGGACCTGTCCCCCTTGGTCGCGGGCGGCCTGCTCGCGGCGGCGATGGCTTGGGATGCCATCGTCGATGTCGGTATCGCCTGGTGGGCGGACCGCCATGGCCGTGCGCATGTACTCGGACGGCTGATCCTGTTCGGTGCGCCGCTATGCGGGCTCGGCTTCTGGGCGATCTTCGCGTTGCAAGCGCCGCTCGCGGTCGGGTTGGCCATCGTCCTGTGCCGGATCGGCTATTCGCTGTGCGATATCGGTCATAATACGTTGCTGGTCCGGGTCGCGCGGACGGAGGCGGATGCCTCGACCGTGTCGGGGCTGCGCCTGATCTTCAGCGCATTGGGTGCGGGGCTGGTCGCCTCCATGTCCGGCTGGAGCCTGGCGATCGGCGACCGGGCGGGACAGCATAGCGCCTTTGCCACGGGGGCGCTGGTCGGCGGGCTGCTCTATATCGGCACCCTCTTCGGATCGGTCGCGGTCACCCGCCATCTGCCCCCCGTGCGCACCGATGGCGGGGGTCCGCGCCCCGGCCGCTTTGCCGCGCTGTGGCGGCACCGGACCTATCGCCGGGTGTTGACGCTCGCCTTCATCCAGGCGGGCATGGTGCCGCTGTTCATCCGCGCCTTGCCGTTTTTCGGACAGATGGTGCACGGACAGGCGAGTTGGGCGGGCCCCGCCCTGGTCACGATCACCCTTGCCCAATCGCTCTCGCTGCCCGGCTGGATCGCACTGTCCCGCTGGCGCGGGCCGCCCGTGCTGGGCGCGATCGCGCATGGCGTGCTGATCGCCGCGATCATCGGGCTGGGGATCCGATCCGACGGCGTTGCGGGATCGCTGATGCTGGTTCTGCTGGGATGTGCGCAGGCGGGAATGAACATGGCGCTGTGGGCGCTGCTCACCATGGCGATACGCGGATCGATCCAGGGCGGATCCGCTGCGGAAGCCTTGCCCGTGGGCCTGTTCCTGGCGGCGTTGAAGGGCGCGGCGGGCGCGGCGCATTTCGGCTTCACCCTGATCGTCGCCGCCACCGGGCCGCAATGCGGCGGATGCGCCGATGGCACCGGAACCCTGTTACCGATGAGCGCGATCCTCGTCCCCGCGCTGGGATCGATCCTGTGCATCGCGCTGCTCGTCCGCTGGCCGTCCCGGGCGGACGCATGAGGAAGACCTGTCCCGCATACCCGTCCCTCGCCAGAGTAGCACGGATGACTGGCATGATCTGCCCGAGCCCCGCCCGGGAAAGCCAGCGTTTCGCAATCTGTCCCCCCGCCACCGATGCGGAATGACCCGGCACACGCTATCTTGGCATCCATGAAGAAGATCGGTTTCCTGTCGTTCGGCCATTGGTCGCCCTCGCCGCAATCCGCCACGCGCTCGGCGCAGGACGTGCTGCTCCAGTCGATCGACCTCGCGGTCGCGGCGGAAGAGCTGGGTGCGGACGGCGCCTATTTCCGCGTGCATCATTTCGCGCAGCAACTCGCCTCCCCCTTCCCGCTGCTCGCCGCCGTCGCCGCGCGCACCTCTCGCATCGAGATCGGCACCGGCGTGATCGACATGCGCTATGAAAATCCCTTCTACATGGTCGAGGATGCGGGCTCGGCGGACCTTATCAGCGAAGGGCGGTTGCAGCTCGGGATCAGTCGCGGCTCGCCCGAGCAGGTGATCGAAGGGTGGCGGCATTTCGGCTATGGCCCGGCAGAGGGCGAAACCGACGCCGATCTCGGCCGCCGCCATGCCGAGGTTTTCCTGCACCTGCTCAAGGGACAGGGTTTCGCGCGCCCCAATCCGAACCCGATGTTTCCCAACCCGCCCGGCCTGTTGCGACTGGAGCCGCATTCCGATGGGTTGCGGGATCGCATCTGGTGGGGATCGGCCTCCAACGCGACCGCTATATGGGCGGCACAAAAGGGCATGAACCTGCAAAGCTCGACCCTGAAGGCCGATGAGAGCGGCGAGCCCTTCCATGTGCAGCAGGCTCGGCAGATCCGCGCCTATCGCGACGCCTGGACCGCGGCGGGCCATGCGCGCACGCCGCGCGTGTCGGTGTCCCGTTCGATCTTCGCGCTGACCACCGACCAGGATCGCGCCTATTTCGGACGCGATGACAGCAGCGACCAGGTCGGCGTCATCGACAATATGCGCGCGGTCTTCGGGCGATCCTATGCGGCGGAACCGGAGCGGCTGATCGAGCAGTTGCGGGCGGACGAAGCGATCGCCGAGGCCGATACGCTGTTGCTCACCGTGCCGAACCAGCTTGGGGTCGCCTATAACGCGCATGTGATCGAGACCATCCTGCGCCATGTCGCGCCCGCGCTGGGCTGGCGCTGACCCGAAGCGATGTCGCCCCGGCTCCGGCCGGGGCGCGGGATACGGCGATCATCGGCCAGCCGCGGCGAAGCGCCGGGAGACCATGTTCCAGTCCACGACCCGCCACCAGGCGTCGAGATATTCGGCCCGTCGATTGCGGTGCTGCAGATAATAGGCATGTTCCCACAGGTCGTTGGCGAGGATCGGCGTGCCGCGCACCTCGGCCACGTCCATCAGGGGATTGTCCTGGTTGGGCGTCGTAGTGATGGCCAGCCTGCCATCGGGCCGGACGATCAGCCACGCCCAGCCCGATCCGAACCGCCCGGTCCCCGCGGCGCGGAACGCGGCCTTCATCCCGTCCATCGATCCGAAGGCCGCGCCGATCGCTCGCGCCAGTGCGGGCGACGGCCCGCCCCCGGCGCCGGGGCGGGCCATAGTCTTCCAGAAAAAGCCGTGATTCCAGTGGCCACCCGCATTGTTCCGCACCGCCACCAGCTCGCGTCCGGCCTGAGCGACAAGCTGGTCGAGCGAACGCCCCGCCAGTGACGGATCGGCGGCCACCGCCTTGTTCAGCGCGTCGACATAGGCCTGATGGTGCTTGTCGTGGTGCAGCGTCATCGTCTCGGCATCGATAACCGGCTCCAGCGCTTCCGCCGGATAGGGCAGAGGCGCCAGCACGAACGGCGCGGCCGGCGCGTGATCCTGTGCGGCGACGGGCGTGGCGAGAAGGGCGAGACAGGCAAACCAGTGGTGCATCGTCATATCCTGTGGGCAAGAGGTTGGCCGGGCCGCGCCGGGCAGGTGCCGCTCATTCGGCGGATTCGAACAGCGCTTCGCCCCAGACGGGAAACGGGTCGCGCAGGTCGCGCCACAGCGCGGGGGTGAAGGCGCTGGTCTCCACCAGGCAGGCATCGAGTTCGCGGCGGATGCGCGCTTCATCCATACCGATGCCGATAAAGACCAGTTCCTGGCGGCGGTCGCCCCAGATCGGGTCCCAATGCCCGGCGACGAATTCCTCGAACCGGCCGTCATCGGGCCAATGCTGCCTGGGCACCGCGGCCCACCAGCGCCCCATGCGCGAGGTCATCGTCTGGCTGCCCGCCACGGCCAGTTCGCCCACCCAGTCGGGGCGCGACGCCAGCCAGAAATGCCCCTTGGCCCGCACCACATGGTCCAGCCCGCCATTGGTCAGAAAGCGATGGAGTTTCGCCGGATCGAACGGGCGGCGGGCGCGGTAGACGAAGCTTTCGATGCCATATTCCTCCGTCTCCGGCTGATGATGGGCATAGCCATAGAGTTCCTTGGCCCAGAGCGGATGGCGCGCCGCCTTCTCTTCGTCGAACAATCCCGTGGCCAGCACCAGGTCCAGATCGACCCGGCCATGATCCGCCGCCACGATCACCGCATCGGCATTCAGGCTGGCGACCAGCTTCCTGACGATGGCGCGTTGCTCCGGCGACACCGACGACGCCTTGTTGACGATGACGACATCGGCGAACTCGATCTGTTCGACCAGCAGGCCGACCAGGCTGCGCGTATCCTCCTCGCCCAGGCTCTCGCCGCGATCGGCCAGGAAATCCTGGCTGGAATAATCCGCCAGCAGGTTGATCGCATCCACGACGGTCACCATCGTGTCGAGCCGCGCGACATCGCCCAGCGACACCCCGTCCTCGTCGCGAGAGGAAAAGGTGGTCGCGACCGGCAGCGGCTCGGAAATCCCGGTGCTCTCGATCACCAGATAGTCGAACCGCCCCGCCTCGGCCAGCGTCCGCACCTCCGCCAGCAGGTCGTCGCGCAACGTGCAGCAGATGCAGCCATTGGTCATCTCGACCAGCGCCTCTTCCGACCGCGACAGCGCCGCTTCGCCGCCGCGCACCAGATCGGCGTCGATGTTCACCTCGGACATGTCGTTGACGATCACCGCCACACGCCGTCCCTCGCGATTGGCGAGGATATGGTTGAGCAGGGTCGTCTTGCCGCTGCCCAGAAAGCCCGACAGGACAGTGACCGGCAAGCGGGGATCGGAAGCAGGAAGCATTGCCATCCTCATCATCAATGAGTTACGTTACATCATTACATAACAGGAGATATTCGTTGCTGTCCAGTTTCCGGTCGCGCGCCGTCGCTCGCCTGTTGGGGGCCATGGCATGAGCGGCGGTCCCGCCTCCCCCGCCGCGCCTGTCCCCGTTTCGATCCTGACCGGCTTTCTGGGCAGCGGCAAGACGACCCTGCTCAACCATCTGGTCCGCGCGCCCGGCATGACGCGGGCCCTGGTCATCATCAATGAGTTCGGCGCGGTCGGCCTGGACCACGACCTGATCGCGCGGTCGAACGAGGATATGGTGGTGGAGATGATGGGCGGGTGCCTGTGCTGCACCATTCGCGGTGATCTGGCCCGGACGCTGCGCGACGCACCCTGGCGGTTCGCGCGCGACGGTCAATGCTGGTTCGATCGCGTGGTGATCGAAACCACCGGGCTCGCCGATCCCGCCCCGATTCTCCACACCCTGATGGCTGATCCGCAATTGGCCGCGCTCTACCGTCTGGATGCCGTAATCGCGACGGTGGACGCGGCGACCGGCATGGCGACGCTCGACATGCAGGAGGAAGCGGTGAAGCAGGCGGCGGTGGCCGACCGGCTGCTGTTGACCAAGACCGACCTCGTCGATGACGGGGTCGCGACGGCCATCCGGGCGCGCCTCACCGCGATCAACCCCGGTGCGTCGATCCTGTCGGTAACCAATGGCGCGGTGAACCCCGATCTGCTGTTCGATGTCGGCCTGTGGGATCCGGCGAGCAAGAATGACGAGGTGCGCCGCTGGCTGGCCGAGGAAGCCTATCACGACGGTCATGGCGACGATGCTCACCACCATCATCACGACCATGGCCATCATCATCACCACGATGTGAACCGGCATGACGACGGCATCCGTGCCACCTGCCTGACCTTCGACACGCCGCTCGACGCGCAGGCCTTTGATCGATGGCTGGGGGTGCTGACCATGTTCAAGGGGCAGGACCTGCTGCGCGTAAAGGGTATCGTGAACCTGGCCGACCATCCGCGACCCGTCATCGTCCACGGCGTGCAGCACATCTTCCACCCGCCGGTCGAACTGGACGACTGGCCGTCGAGCGATCGGCGCACGCGGATGGTGTTCATCACGCGCGGCATCGATCCCGAGGAACTGCGCGGCACGCTGGCGCTGATGACACTGGGACTCAGCGAGGTCGGGCTTCAGGGCCTGATCGAAAGCGTCGCAGCCGAGGACGCCTTGAAGGAGCGCCCATGACGGCGCGCGCCACCGATCTCGAACGACGACAGCCTTTGCGAATAATGGTTGGGCAGAAAGCATCCGACCGCCCGAAGCGATGGCAGCTTCAAAAGGAATGCGCCGCCCATTAGCATCCCGCCATGCCTCGCTATGACATCGCCATTGCCGGATGCGGTCCGGCGGGACTGGCAACCGCCCTGCTACTCCATCGCGACGGTCACCGTGTCACCCTGTTCGAGCGTTTCAACACGCCTCGCCCCGTCGGCTCCGGCCTGATGATCCAGCCGACGGGTTTCGCGGTGCTTCGCGAACTAGGCCTGGCGCAAAAGCTGCTCGACCACGGCGCGCGGATCGCCCGGCTGCACGGGCAAGCCGGACAGCGTGGGCGGGTCGTGCTGGACGTGCGCTATACCGCATTGGGGCGGCGCGCCGGGTTCGGTATCGGCGTCCACCGCGCCACCCTGTTCGCGCTCCTGCACGACGCCGTGGTCGCCGCCGGCATCCCGGTTCAGACGGGTTGCGCCATCACGGGCAGCGAGGCGGCATCCGATGGTCGCCGCCGCCTGTCGCTGGAGGATGGGCGCAGGACACCATGTTTCGATCTCGTCGTCGATGCGCTCGGCACGCGCACCCCGCTTGCGCCTCCATGCGGGCGCGCCCTGGTCTATGGCGCATTATGGGGCACCCTCGCCTGGCCCGAGGGAACCGGCTTCGATCCCGCCGCGCTCGAACAACGCTATAACCGCGCCAGCGTCATGGTCGGCGTGCTACCGGTCGGCCGTTTCCCGGGCGGAACGCAGGCGCAGGCGGCCTTTTTCTGGTCCATCCGCGCCGACCGGCTGGCGGCATGGCGTGCCGTCGGTCTGGACGGCTGGAAGGCGCAGGTCGAAACGCTATGGCCGATGACCCGGCCGCTGCTAAGTCAGATCGACACGCCGGACCAGCTCACCTTCGCCGGCTATGCCCATCGCACCTTGCCGACGCCCGCCGAAACCGGGCTCATCCATATCGGCGACGCATGGCATTCGGCCAGCCCGCAACTGGGCCAGGGGGCGAACATGGCGCTGCTCGACGCCTATGCGCTGGCGATCGCGCTTCGGCATTCGGAGGACATCCCGACCGCGCTGGCCGAGGCGGTGCGGATGCGACGAAGCCATGTCCGCCTGTATCAGGCGCTGACCGCGCTGTTCACCCCGGTCTATCAATCGGACAGCCGCCTGTTGCCGCTGATCCGCGATCGGCTGGTCGGTCCGCTGTCGCGTCTATGGCCCGCCACCCGGATTCAGGCCGCGATGGTCAGCGGGCTGGTCGGCGATCCGATGACGCCGCTCGGCCTCTAACCGACCAGCGCGAGACGCGCCTCCGAGGATTTCATCACCACCGCGGTCACGCCCGGCAGATCCTCGATATGGCTGGCCAGTTCGGCGTCGAGCAGGAAATTGCGCCCCAGCATCAGCAGCGTATCGCCCTCGGGCGCGACGATCCGCGCGCGAACCTCTCCCCGTCCATTGCGCAGGGGATCGAGCATCGCGTGCAACGCCGGGAACGCGTTCTTGTCCGCCACCGTCACCTCGACGACGAAGCGCGCGGTGCTGGCCAGACCGTCAAAGGGCTGGACCCGCTTGACACTGACACGCGGAGCCTCCTCGCCCGCACGTCGGTCCAACTCGACGGTGATCAGCGCACAGTCTCCGTCCTTGGCCGCCTTTTCCAGATCGGCGGCGACCGAATCGTCGAAGCAGGTCGCCGGGAACTGCCCCGTCGCGTCCGATAGCTGCGCCATCATATAGCGCTTGCCCCGCGCCGAGGTGCGCCAGCGCGCATCCTCGACCAGCACCGCCATGGTCGCACCGATCCGGGCATCCTCGGGAATAGTCAACTCGGCCAGCGAGGTATAGGTCCGCGCGCCGTGCATCCTGGCGATGTGGGCGTGGCGATCGACGGGATGGGCGGAGAAATAGAAGCCGAACGCCTCCTTTTCCTGCTCCATCCGCTGCGAGAGGGTCCAGCGGGTGCCCGTCGGCAACTTGATCGCGTCCCCCGCCACCTCGGTTTCGCCGAACAACCCGCCCTGTCCGCTCGTCCGTCCCTCATGGGTGCGCGCGGCGATGGCGAGTACCGTTTCGGCGACCGCATGGACGCCCGCCCGGTTGGGCTCGATCGCGTCGAACGCCCCCGCCGAGGCCAGCGTCTCCAGCTGGCGCTTGTTCATCAGGCGCGGATCGACCCGCTTGGCGAGCGCATCAAGCGAGGCGAAGGGCCCGCCCGCCTCGCGCTCGACCACGAGCTTCTCCATCGCGCCCTCGCCCACCGACTTGAGCGCGCCGAGCGCATAGCGGACGCCCAGGCCATCCGCATGCGCCTCGACATCGAACTCGGCCTGGCTGGCGTTGATGCACGGTGGCAGCATCGTCACGCCCATGCGACGGGCGTCGTCGACAAAGATCGCCAGCTTGTCGGTCAACGCCATGTCGTAGCACATCGACGCGGCGTAGAATTCGTGCGGATGATGCGCCTTCAGCCACGCGGTCTGATAGGCGAGCAGCGCATAGGCCGCCGCATGGCTCTTGTTGAAACCATAGCCGGCGAACTTGTCGATCAAGTCGAACAGTTCATTGGCCTTTTGCGACGGGATGGCGTTCACCTCCGCGCACCCCTTGACGAAGATGGCGCGCTGCGCGTCCATTTCCGCCTTCACCTTCTTGCCCATCGCGCGGCGCAACAGGTCCGCGCCGCCCAGCGAATAGCCGGCCAGGATCTGGGCGGCCTGCATCACCTGTTCCTGATAGACGAAGATGCCATAGGTTTCGGACAGGATCTGTTCGAGCAGCGGATGCGGATAGACGATGTCCTCGGTCCCCTGCTTTCGACGGCCGAAGCTGGGAATATTGTCCATCGGACCGGGGCGATAGAGTGACACCAGCGCGATGATGTCGCCGAAATTGGTCGGACGCACGGCGGACAGGGTGCGTCGCATCCCCTCCGATTCCAGCTGGAACACGCCCACCGTGTCGCCCTTCTGGAGCAGGGCATAGGTCGGCGCATCGTCCCAGGGCAGCGCGCCGAGATCGACGCTCACCCCACGCTTGGCGAGCAGTTGCACCGCCTTTTGCAGGACCGACAGGGTCTTCAGGCCAAGAAAGTCGAACTTCACCAGTCCGGCGCCCTCGACGAACTTCATGTCGAACTGCGTCACCGGCATGTCCGAGCGCGGATCGCGATAGAGCGGGACCAGCTGCGCCAGCGGCCGGTCGCCGATCACCACGCCGGCGGCGTGGGTCGAGCTGTGACGCGGCAGGCCTTCTAGCTTGGTGGCGAGGTCGAGCAGGCGGCGGACCTGATTGTCGTTGGCATATTCCTTCGCCAATTCCGGCACGCCGTTCAGCGCGCGCTTCAGGTCCCAGGGGTCGGTCGGGTGGTTTGGCACAAGCTTGGCGAGGCGGTCGACCTGGCCATAGCTCATCTGAAGCACGCGGCCGGTGTCCTTGAGCACGGCGCGCGCCTTCAGCTTCCCGAAGGTGATGATCTGCGCGACCTGATCGCGACCATATTTCTCCTGGACGTAACGGATGACCTCGCCACGCCGGGTTTCGCAAAAGTCGATGTCGAAGTCGGGCATCGACACGCGTTCCGGGTTCAGGAAGCGTTCGAACAGCAGGCCGAGCTTGAGCGGGTCGAGATCGGTGATGGTCAGCGCCCAGGCAACCACTGACCCCGCGCCCGAACCACGGCCCGGCCCGACGGGAATGTCGTGATCCTTGGCCCATTTGATGAAGTCGGCGACGATCAGGAAATATCCGGGGAAGCCCATCTGGATGATGATGTCGACCTCGAACCGCAACCGCTCGTGATAGGCTTCGCGCCAGCCGGGTTGGCCCTCACCCTCCAGTTCGGCGATCCGGTCGAGCCGCGCCTCCAGCCCCGCCGTCGCGTCGCGGCGAAGCATCGCCGCCTCGCCCTCGCGGTCGCCCGCGAGGCTGGGCAGGATCGGCTTGCGCCATGGGGCCATCACGGCGCAGCGCTGCGCGACGACCAGCGTGTTGTCGATCGCCTCGGGCAAGTCGGCGAAGAGCTGCTTCATGACCTCGGCGGGCTTGAGCCAGGCCTCGGGCGAGCTTTTGGGGCGATCGTCCATTTCGACATAGGTCGAATTGGCGATGCACAGCATGGCGTCATGCGCGTCACGAAACCCGCTATCGGCGAAGCAGCACGGATTGGTCGCGACCAGCGGCAGGCCGCGATCATAGGCCAGATCGATCAATTCCTGCTCGGCGGCGATTTCAACGGCATCGTCGCGACGCGCCAGTTCGATGTAGAGCCGATCGCCGAACAGTGTTTGCAACCGATCACAATAGGTCCCGGCGCGATCCGGCTGGCCCTCGGCGAACAGGCGCGCAATGCCCCCCTCGCCGCCGGCCGTCAGCGCGATCAGGCCCCCACTGAAACGGGCGAGCGTTTCGAAATCGACATGCGCGGCCAGTTCGATCGGACGTTCCAGATGCGCCGCGGATACCAGCGCGCACAGATTGTCATACCCCGCCATGGTCTGCGCATACAGCGCGATCCAGTCGACGACCGGCGTGACCGTGTCGGGCATATCGGGTCGCGCAACGCCCAGCATCGTACCGATGATCGGCTGTACCCCCGCCTTCTTCGCCGCGTCCGAAAAGGCCATCGCGGCATAAAGGCCGTTGCGGTCGGTCAGCCCTGCGGCGGGAAAGGCATTCGCCTTGGCCTGCGCCGCGATCGCCTTGGGATCGATCGCGCCATCGAGCATCGTGAAGGAGGAAAAGATGCGAAGCGGCACATATCCAGAATGCATCGCCGATCCTTAACCCACACTACGTGATTCGACCAGCACGGAACCCGCGGCCGCTACCAACCGTTACGCTGGCAGAAGGATTTCCTCCTTTTTGGGATCATCGTCATGACGGATACTGATCGCTATCATGCCAGTGCGCTGAGGGCCGGGGCTGGCTGGGGCTGGATCCTGGCCTATGGCATCCTGTCGGCCCTGCTGGGCTTTGCCGCCTTCCTCTTCCCGCTCTCCGCGACCCTCGCCGCGACGCTCGTCATCGGGGCGTTCTTCATCGCCGCCGGCTTCCTGTCGATCGGTGCGGGCATCTTCGGCCAGGGCTATGAGGAGCGGGGCTATGCCATCGGCTTCGGCGCGATTTCGCTGATCATCGGCTTCATCATGGCGCTGGAGCCCGCGACCGGGGCGATCTCGATCACCATGCTGGTCGCGATCTGGCTCGGCCTGCGCGGCGTGCTGGAGATCGGGCTGGGCGCGCGACTCCGGCGGCGGCGCGGCTGGCTGATCGGCCTGGGTGTCCTGAACATCATCCTGGCGCTGTTCGTCCTGACGACGCTGCCCTGGAGCGCGATGACCCTGCCGGGTTACATCCTGGGCCTGAGCTTCCTGTTCGGCGGGATCAACGCCATCGCCTCCGCGCTGGACCATAAGAAGGGATCACGTGCGTTCGCACTCTGATCTCGATCGCCGTTCCCGTTGAGCAAAGGTTCAGGCCGAGCGAGGGCGGGGACTCATCCTCTCGCCCTCGACCTCGCGCGGCCCGGACGGTCTTGGCTTAAAGCAGCGCTTCGATATCCTTCGCCAGTTCCTCCGGCTTGGTCGTCGGGGCGTAGCGGCCAACCACTTGGCCATCCCGGCTGACCAGGAACTTGGTGAAGTTCCACTTGATCGCCTTGGTCCCCAACACGCCCGGGGCCTGCGCCTTGAGCCACTGGAACAGCGGATCCGCGCCGTCGCCATTGACCTCGACCTTGCCCAGCACGGGAAAGGTCACGTCATAGGTCAGAGAGCAGAAACTGGCGATCTCCGCTGCATCGCCCGGTTCCTGGGCACCGAACTGGTTGCAGGGAAAGCCGAGGATGGTCAGCCCCTGCCCCTCATAGCGGCGATATAGTGCTTCCAGCCCTTCATATTGCGGGGTGAAACCGCACTTGGACGCGGTATTGACGATCAGCAGCACGCGCCCCGCATAGGTCGACATGTCGACCGGCGAGCCATTGGCGGCCCTGACGCTGAAATCGGAAATCGCGCTCATTCATGCCTCGCCAGCAGATAGTCGAGATTGGCACGGACGCCCGGCCATTCGCGGTCGATGATCGAATAGACCACAGAGTCGCGAATCCGTCCATCGGCCATCACCTGATGCCCGCGCAAAATGCCGTCCTTCTTCGCGCCAAGCCGTTCGATGGCGGTCTGGCTGTGCTTGTTGAGCGCGTCGGTACGGATCTGGATGGCCTGACACCCCATGGCGTCGAAGGCATGGGCGAGCAGCATCCGCTTCGCCTCGGTATTCACACCGGTGCGCTGGACGCGCGTGGCATAGAATGTGCCGCCAATCTCCAACCGCCGATGCTGCGGCGCGATGCGCATATAGCGCGTCGTGCCGACCACCGCGCCGTCCGGCGTCTCCACCGTAAAAAGCAGCGCGCGACCGACATCGCGCTCCTTCGTGGCGGCCGCCAGCCAGCGTTCGGGGTGCTTCATCATCGCGACATTGGCGTAGAAGATATCCCACAACGCCCCTTCGCGCGCGACATCGACCAGCGCGGGCAGATCATCCTCGGCAAAGGGCCGCAGCGTGACGTGGCGACCGATCAACGTCGGCGTCTCGGTCCAGACACTCATTGCAGCCGTCCTTCGTGCAACCTTACGACCCGGTCCATCTTGAGCGCCAGCCGCTCGTTGTGCGTCGCGATCAGCGCCGCCGAACCCTCGCCGCGCACCAGCCGCAGAAACTCGGCCAGCACCACTTCGGAGGTATGCTCGTCGAGATTGCCGGTCGGCTCGTCCGCCAGCACCAGCGGCGGCTGGTTGGCGAGCGCGCGGGCGACCGCCACACGCTGCTGCTCGCCGCCCGACAACTGGCTGGGTCGGTGGCTCAATCGATGCCCCAGGCCCAGAGCGGTCAGCAACCCCTTGGCCCGCGCCTCGGCCGCGGCAGGCGATTTCCCCTGCACCAGTTGCGGCAGCACGACATTCTCGATCGCGTTGAAATCGGGCAACAAATGGTGGAATTGATAGACGAACCCAAGATAGTCGCGGCGTGCCACCGTGCGCCCATGCGCGTTGAGCTTCGACACTTCGGTCCCGGCGATGCGGATCGATCCCGAAAAGCCGCCCTCCAGCAGTCCGACCGCCTGTAGCAGCGTCGACTTGCCCGATCCCGACGGCCCGAGCAGCGCGACGATCTCTCCCGGTGCGATGGCCAGATCGACGCCGCGCAGCACCTCGATCGTCTGCCCCCCTTGGGTGAAGCTGCGCGACAGGCCGGTCGTCTCCAGCACCGGCTCGGCGGCGCGCGGCGCGACGGCGGCGCCCATGCGGATGATCGGATCATTCATAGCGCAGCACCTGAACCGGGTCCGTGCTCGCCGCCTTCCAGGCGGGATAGAGCGTGGCAAGGAAAGAAAAGACCAGCGCCATCGATGCGATGACGATCACTTCGACGGGGTCGGTCTTGGACGGCAGTTCGGTCAGGTAGCGGATCGAGGGATCCCACAGATTCTGCCCGGTGACGAACTGCACGAAATTCACCACCCCCTGGCGATAGAAGAGAAACACCGCCCCCAGCGCCAGACCCGCGACCGTGCCCAGCGCGCCGATCGTCGTTCCCACCGTCATGAAGATCCGCATCAACCCGCCACGCGTCGCGCCCATCGTCCGCAGGATGGCGATATCGCGCGTCTTGGCGCGGACCAGCATGATGAGCGAGGACAGGATGTTGAACACCGCGACCAGGATGATGATCGACAGCACGGTGAACATCGCCACCCGCTCGACCGCCAGCGCCTCGAACAATTGCGCGTTCATCGTCCGCCAGTCGGCGATCACCGCGCGCCCGCCCAGCTTGTCGGCCAGCGGGGCCAGGATCTGCCCCACGCGGTCGGCATCCACCGTCTGCACCTCGACCATGCCGACCGTATCGCCCATCAGGAGCAATGTCTGCGCATCCTCGATCGGCATCATGACATAGGCCTTGTCATAATCATATACGCCGATCTCAAAGATCGCGCCGACCGTATAGCTGACGATGCGCGGGACCGTGCCGAAGGGCGTCGTCTGCCCCTGCGGACTGATCAGCGAGATTTCCGATCCGACGGTCGCGCCCAACGCCTCGGCCAGGCGGCTGCCGATCGCGATCCGGTTGCTGCCCGGCGCGACGCTCATCAGATTGCCCATCACGACCTTCGACCGGATCGCCGAATTGCCGCGAATGTCGCCCACCCGCATGCCGCGCACCAGCACCGCCTCGACCCGGCCGTTATAGCTGGCCATCAATGGCTGCTCGATCATCGGCACCGCGCTCGTGACGCCGGGCGTCGCCCTGGCCTCGCGCACGATGTCGCGCCAGTCGGGCAGGCGACCGCCCACCCCCTGCACCACCGCGTGACCATTCAGCCCGACGATCTTGTCGAACAGCTCGGCACGAAAGCCGTTCATCACGCTCATGACGATGACGAGCGCGGCGACGCCCAGCATGACCGCGACCAGACTGATCGAGGCGACGAGGAAGATGAACGCCTCGCCCTTGCCCGGCAGCAGATAGCGCCGGGCGATCATCCGTTCATAGCGAGACAGGATCATTGCGTTCCGATCGATCCATGGAAAGTCCTTGATGGGAGGGCTGTAGGCATGGCGTCTGGCGCTGGCAATGGCACCCCGGCGCGACCACATCCCAACCGGCAGGTGCAACGATTGTTGCGCGTCGGCCACACCGCCGGGGCAATCGCAACAGGCGACCCCCAACAGGGATGACAAGCGCCCCTGCCGTGCCGTACCACAATCTTACTGAGACACAGGCAGCAACGGCCGTGGTTCGGGGATTGCTCCAACGCTCACTCCACGGGGTTGATGCGGGAGCGGGAAAAGGGGGCTGACGAGCGATCGTCACGCAGGCGCCCGGATCGGAAACGGTCCGGGCGTTTGGCATTGCGATCAGCGATCCGGCGCGCTGCCAACCGAAAAGCCGCCGGAACCGGCGGGGAAACGGGGAGCTTCCAAACTCCGCATCCCAGATGCCGGCCCGGCGCCCGTTACGGGACTTTCCCTATAGCAGATCAAGATGAACCGAAGGTGGACGATTTCTGCGATTCGCCATCGGTCGCAAAGGGATTTGCCGATGGCGGATCGTAGCGAGCCGGATCAGAAGGATTTGGAGATCGTCAGCCCATAGGTGCGCGGGTCGCCCGGCTGCCCCACGATCAGGCCGGTCGAACCCGACTGGGTGGCCAGCAGCTCGTAATAATCATGGTCGAACAGGTTTCGGACCCAGACAAAGGCGTTCAAGTTGCCCGGTGCCTTGAACCCCGCCCGAAGATTGGACAGGCTGTAGCCATTGATGTCGGTATAGGCCGAGCGCGACGGGTTGGACGAAAATTTGGAGCGATAGCTGCCGTCATAGCCAAGATAGAATTGCCCCTCGACCCCCGCGACGGTCGCGGGCAGGTCATATTCCGCGCCATAGGAAAAGGCCCAGCGCGACACGCCCGGTAACCACTGGCCCGAAATATCGCAATAGGGCAACGATGCACCTGGCGTTCCCGCCGGCGCAGGGGTGCCCGTGATCCGGCCATTGATGACGGGCAAGGCGGTGCCGCCCGACAATTCGGGCGGGCATGGCGCGTTGGTGAAGCGGGTATAGCGCGCATCGGTGAAGGCGCCATTGGCATAGATGTTGAACCGACTGGTCGGGCGGAAGGCCGAATCGATCTCGATCCCGCGCGTCCGCACCCGCCCCGCATTGGCGAGATAGCCACGCAGGACATTGACCTGAAGGTTGTTCACCGTCGCCTGATAATCGGCGATCTCGGTCCAGAAGCCCGCGATGTTCACCGTCGCGCGGCGGTCGGCGAACTGGGTCTTCAGCCCCAGTTCGAAATGATTGACCTTTTCGGGGCGCACGGTCTGCGTCGACAGGATGGGATTGCTCTGCCCATCCAGCGGCAGGCCCGACAGATTGATGCCACCCGATTTATAGCTACGCGCATAGGTCGCATAATAATGCACGTCGGGGCTAAAGTCATAGGCGATGGTCAGGTCGCCCGACAGGTTCCAGTTGGTGAAGGACGGGGTGTAATTCTGCGGGGCCAGCACGCCCCGCTGGTCCTTGGTCAGATTGACCGATCCCGCGCCGTTGATGACGGTCGAGACATAGGACCCGTTCTTACGGTCATAGTTCAGGCGAACGCCCGGTGCGATCGACAGCCGGTCGCTCGGATGCCAGGTCAGCTTGCCGAAGAGGGCCGCCGAGGTATTGGTGAAGCCGATCCTGTTGCGCGCGGTGAGACCGTTCAGCGTCGCCGGATCACGCCCGCCGGTGCCGTTAGGGTTGAGCAGGAAGGCGCTTGCCGACGCCCCCTGGACCTGCAAGCCCTGCGTGTCGATCGACTGCCAGAAATAAAAGGCGCCCGCGACATAATCGAGCGTCCGCTTGCCGTCGGACGCGATGCGTATCTCCTGCGTCACCTGGCTCTGCTGCGACGGATTGGCCGACACGGTGGTGATCGGCAGGCCGATGAAGTCGCGGTCGTTGGACGGATTCCAGTGCCAGAAGCGCCACGCCGACACGCTGGTCAGCGTCGCCGCCCCCACATCCCAGTTCGCGACCAGCGACAGCCCGCCCAGTTCCTGTTTCGCGCGCAGGTCGGTATCGACATCGGTCAGCCGGTCAAAGGCGTTGGTCGAAGGGACGCTATAGCCCTGCGCCGCCGCCAGCCGCGGATATTGCCGGTCGAGTGGCCGCTGCGTCGCGCCCACCCGCGCATAATATTGGACGCAGCAATTCGGGTTCTGCCGCGCATAATCCCCCGACAGGGTCAGGTCGAGCGTCGGCGTCGCATGCCAGAGAAACTGGCTGCGGAGCGAGAGATTGTCCTGGCTGTTCTGCCATTCCCGCTGCCGCGTGTTCCAGATGGTGCCGCGCCGCGTGGTGATCGAGGTGGACAGCCGCACCGCGACCTTGTCATCGACCAGAGGACCGGACACCGACGCCTTGCCCTGGAAGAAATCATAATTGCCCGCGCTGAGTTCGACCCGCGCCTCGGGCGTGAAGCTGGGCGGGCGGGTGATGATGTTGATCGCGCCCGCCGTGGTGTTCTTGCCATAGAGCGTCCCCTGTGGCCCGCGCAGCACCTCGATCCGCTCGGTGTCGGTGAAGTCGAACGTCGCCGAGGCGATCCGGCTGTAATAGACCTGATCGACATAGATGCCGACGCCTTGCTCGATCCCGTCATTGGTGAGGCCGAACGGCGCGCCCAGCCCGCGGATATTCGCGGCCGAGTTGCGCGGATTGGTCGAATAGAATTGCAGCGTCGGCTGGATCTGGGTCAGCCGGTTGACATTGTACGTCCCCGTCTCGGCCAGTGCGGTGCCGCCGATCACCGACATCGCGATCGGCACGGTCTGGACCGTCTCGGCCCGGCGACGCGCCGTGACGACGACGTCGCCCCCGCCCTGCTGCGCCGTACCGAGACGGCCTTCCCCCTCCGCCCGGGGATCCTGTCGGTCGCTCTGCGTCGGGATCGGGGAAGGGACGGCCTGCGCGGCCAGGATCAGTGCGAGGGTGATGGACATGGGCGCTCCCCTTTTGATTTCATGCCCTATTCACACATCGATTTAATGGACGTTCAATCGCGCTGCACCTTGGCCATTGGCAAGTTTTGCTTTTCGATCCCGAAAGGCCCTTGAAGGCAATTCATCATGAACCATATTGGTTCGCGTGCGGTGCCGGACACGGGCCGTACGGATCGGCCCCGTCTCGCGTCGAGGCGGCATGGCCAGTCCCGTTTCAATTCGCTTCTGATGGAGGTTTTGACATGCGTATCGACCTGACCCCGTACCGCCGTTCGACCATCGGCTTCGACCGGCTGTTCGATCTGCTGGAGACCAATGCGCGCGGCGCTTCGGCGGAGAACTATCCCCCTTTCAACCTCGAGCGTCTGGCCGAGGACCGCTATCGCATCACCCTGGCGGTGGCCGGTTTCAGCCGTGACGAGATCGAGATCACCGCGCAGCAGAACATGCTGCTCGTCACCGGCAAGAAGGATGACAAGGCGAGTTCGCCCAACTTCCTGCATGTCGGCATCGCCAATCGCTCGTTCGAGCGGCGCTTCGAGCTGGCGGACTTCGTGTTCGTCGAGGATGCGCGGCTGAACGACGGCCTGCTCGTCATCGACCTCGTCCGCGAGGTGCCCGAGGCGATGAAGCCCAAGACGATCGCGATCAAGACGGGCCAGGCGCTCGCCGCGGTGGAGCATCACGCCGACGACCAGACCGACGAGGTCAAGGCGGCGTAATCCACTCGACGTCTTTCCCTCCCTGAAGACGTCGCGGGGCGTCCGGACCAGGGGTCCGGGCGCCCTCTGTTTCAGTTCGGACCGAAGAAAACCCCGCCTCCCTGCTCAGGGGGCGGGGTTCGCAATTCAGACCAGCCGGCTCTGCTTGACCGCCGCTTCGATGAAGCTGGCGAAGAGCGGGTGCGGGTTGAACGGCTTGGACTTCAGTTCGGGGTGGAACTGGACCCCGACGAACCAGGGATGGTCGGGCCGTTCGACGATCTCGGGCAATGTGCCGTCGGGCGACATGCCGCTGAACACCAGGCCACCCTTCTCCAGCGCTTCCTTATACGCCGTGTTCACCTCATAACGGTGGCGATGGCGTTCGGAGATATCTTCGCTGCCATAGATGGACGCGACGACGCTGTTGCCCGCCAGCCGGGCGTCATAGGCGCCCAGCCGCATCGTGCCGCCCAGATCGCCGCTCGCCTCACGCTTTTCGAGGCCGTCGCGGCCCATCCATTCGGTGATGAGCCCGACCACCGGCTCGGTCGTCGGGCCGAACTCGGTCGAGGACGCACCTTCGATCCCGGCGAGATGGCGCGCCCCCTCGATGCACGCCATCTGCATGCCGAAGCAAATGCCGAAATAGGGCACCCGCCGTTCGCGCGCGAAGCGGACCGCCGCGATCTTGCCCGCCGCCCCGCGCTCGCCGAACGCGCCGGGGACCAGGATCGCGTGGCAAGGCTCGAGCTGCTGCGCGACCTCGCTTTCGTCGCCCTCGAACAATTCGGCGTCGATCCAGCGGATATGGACCTTCACCTTGTTGGCGATGCCGCCATGGACCAGCGCTTCGTTGAGCGACTTGTAGGCGTCCTGCAGGCCGACATACTTTCCGACCACGCCGATCGTCACTTCGCCTTCGGGATTGACGAGGCGATCGACAATCTCGGTCCAGCGCGACAGGTCCGGCGCGTACTGCGGCTCGATACCGAAGGCGCGCAGCACTTCCGAATCGAGGCCCTCGGCATGATATTGCAGCGGCACCGCATAGATGCTCGCCGCGTCCAGCGCCGGGATGACCGCGGACTGGGGCACGTTGCAGAACAGCGCGATCTTGGCCCGGTCCGAAACGGGCAGCGGATGCTCGCAGCGGCAGACCAGCACGTCGGGCGACACGCCAAGCGCGGCGATCTCGCGCACCGAATGCTGGGTCGGCTTGGTCTTCAGTTCGCCCGCCGCCGCGATGTAAGGCACCAGCGTGACGTGGATGCTGATCGACTGGCCGCGCCCCAGTTCGTTCTTGAGCTGGCGGATCGCCTCGATGAAGGGCAGCGATTCGATGTCGCCGACCGTGCCGCCGATCTCGCAGAGGACGAAGTCGAGATCCTCGCCATGTTCGTCGACCGTATCGGCGCGCGCGAAGGCCTTGATCGCATCGGTGACGTGCGGGATGACCTGAACGGTCGCGCCTAGATAGTCACCGCGGCGTTCGCGTTCGATGATCGTCTTGTAGATACGACCCGAGGTGACATTGTCCGACTGGCGCGAGGCCACGCCGGTGAACCGCTCATAATGACCGAGGTCGAGATCGGTCTCTGCCCCGTCGTCAGTCACATAGACCTCGCCATGCTGATACGGGCTCATCGTGCCCGGATCGACGTTCAGATAGGGGTCGAACTTGCGGATGCGCACGCTGTAGCCGCGCGCCTGAAGGAGAGCCGCAAGAGAAGCCGCCATGAGGCCTTTGCCGAGCGACGAGACCACGCCGCCGGTGATGAAGATATACCGCGCCATGGGAAGAATCGCCTAGCTTGGATGGGGTGGATACGACAACAGCAAAGATGCGCGCCGACGCGATTCGTCGGCGGCGCATGGGCCTCGCTGCGATGAAAAGCCCGGATTAGCGGGCGAGCGGCACCGCCGAATTGTCCGCGGGCTGCGTCGCCGGAGCAGCGGCATTGCCGTTGGGGACCGGCGCGGTCTCGGGCTGCGTGACCGGAGCCTGCGCCGCCGGGGTGCGGGCCAGCGACGTATCGATGGCGGGTGCGCCGCGCGTCGCGGCCAGCACCGCCAGAAGGATGGAGAAACCGACGAACGCGGTGGCCAGCACCGCCGTCGCCCGGCTGAGGAAATCCGCCGCGCCGCGCGCCGACATCAGGCCCGACGGGCTGCCCCCCATGCCCAGACCGCCGCCTTCCGACCGCTGCATGAGGATCACCGTGACCAGGGTCGCGGCGATGATGGCGTGGATGACGAGCAGGAAAGCGAACATGAGGCGCGGGTGATCCCAGATAAGGGGTGTGCGAAAGCGCGCACATAGGCGAGGCTGGCCCCGCGATCAACCTCGCCCCGGCGCAGCCCCGATGCCAGGACGCGCGCCGTGATGTTTGCGGATGCAGGCCGATGGTGGAAACCACTGCCAGTAAAGGGCGTTATGACATCGAAACAACGCCCGGCAAAGCCCGGATCAGCTATTGGAATCGCTATCGTGTCCTATCCACACGAACCTCAGTCGCTGCTGGCCTGGATGGGAGCCCTTGTCGATTATGTACGGTCGGGGGAGCCCGATCTGACCAATCGCCAGATGGCCCTGCTGCTCGTCGTCTACCTTCGTCCCGGCCCGCATACGGTGCGTGGTCTGGCACGCGCCTTGAACGTCTCGAAGCCGGTCGTTACCCGTGCCTTGAATCGACTGGGAACGCTGGGCTATCTGCGCCGCCAACGCGATGATAGCGACAAGCGTAACATCTTTGTCGCCAGGACACCTGAAGGGGCGGACTTTCTTGAAGAATTCGGACATTTCATCGGCGCTGGCGACGCCCCTGCCCTCCAGCGGGTCAGCGCGTAAAAGCTTCGCGCTTCAGGGGCGCACGGTCAGCCTCGACCCTCGAACCAACGCCGTCCGCCCCGACCTGGCCGATATACGCCTGGCCGAATATGTATTCGCGCCCCATTATGCGGCCCCGAAATCCTATCGCACGACAGCGGCGGTCAGCCTGCGCGCGGCCCGCCCGATCGACAGCGATGTGCTGGCCGAACTGACCACGGGCGAAGCCATCGAGGTCCTCGAGCTGGCCGGCGGTTACGCATGGGGCATCGTTCCCCATCTCGGCCTGGTCGGCTATTGCGATGCATCGCCGCTGGAGCCCGTGCAATGACCAAGACGATCTTCATCGATGGCGGCGCGGGGACGACCGGGCTGGAAATCACCGACCGGCTGGCCGGTCGCGCCGATCTCAACATCCTCACCCTGGCCGAGGACCGGCGCAAGGATGCCGGCGCCCGGCGCGAGGCGATCAACGATGCCGATTTCGTCATCCTCTGCCTGCCCGACGAGGCCGCGCGGGAGGCGGTGGCGCTGATCGACAATGACCGGACGCGGGTGGTCGATGCGTCCACCGCGCATCGCACGGCCGATGGCTGGGTCTATGGCCTGCCCGAACTCGAACCTGGCCATGCCGAGCGCATCGCGCGGGCACGCTACGTCTCCAATCCCGGCTGCTATCCCACCGGCTTTCTCGCCCTGGTCCGTCCGCTGGTCCGCGCCGGGCTGATCCCCGCCGACTGGCCGGTGTCGGTCAACGCGGCCTCCGGCTATTCGGGTGGCGGCAAGGCGATGATCGCCGAATATGAAAGCGCGACCAACCGCGCCTTTCGCCCCTATGGCCTGTCGCTGGCCCACAAGCACGCGCCCGAGATGCAACGCCATTCGGGACTGGTCCATGCGCCGATCTTCGCGCCCGCCGTCGTCGACACCTATCGCGGCATGGTGGTGGAGGTGCCGCTGGCGCTCCACGCCCTGCCCGGCCGCCCCACGCTGGAGCGGATCGCCGAGACGCTGGGCGAGGCCTATGCCGGCAGTCCGATCGTCACCGTCGCCCCCGGCGATATCGGGGCGGTGAATATCGAGGAAAATGCCGGGACCGACCGGATGACCTTGCGCGTGTGCGGCAATGCCGCCACGGGTCAGGCCAGACTGATCGCCACGCTCGACAATCTGGGCAAGGGAGCCGGGGGCGCGGCGGTCCAGAACCTGAACATCATGGCCGGACTCGATCCGACCGCCGGCCTCGTCCTTTAGGAGACGTCATGACGCGCAATCCCGTTGGCAAGCTGCTGCTGTTCGGCGCGACCGGCGACCTGTCGCAGCGGATGCTGCTGCCGTCGCTCTTCAACCTCCACGCCGATGGCCTGCTGCCCGAAGGGCTGACCATCACCGGCACGGCGCGGTCGGATCATGACGATGCCAGCTTCCGCGAGTTCGCAGCCAAGGCGCTAGACACCTTCCTGCCCGAGGATCGCAAGAAGCCGGAATGGATCGACGGCTTCCTGAAGCGATTGCAGTATCAGGCGCTCGACGCCTCCTCGACCGAAGGCTTTCCGGCCTTGGCCGAGAAGGTCGGGGACGTCTCGGACGGCCTCGCCATCTATCTCTCGACCGCGCCCAGCCTGTTCGAATCGACGATCAAGGGCCTCGAATCGGTCGGGCTGGCGGGCGATACGGTCCGCATCGGGCTGGAAAAGCCGCTGGGCTACGACCTCGCCTCCTCGAAGGAAATCAACGACGCGGTCGGTTTCGGCTTCCCCGAGGAGCGGACCTTCCGCATCGACCATTATCTGGGCAAGGAAACCGTCCAGAACATCCTGGCGCTGCGCTTCGGCAATTTCTTCTTCGAGCCGATCTGGAACGCGCACGGCATCGACAATGTCCAGATCACCATCGCCGAGACGGTGGGGCTGGAGGATCGGGCGGGCTATTACGAAGGCGCGGGCGCGCTGCGCGACATGGTGCAGAACCATATCCTGCAACTGCTGGCGCTGGTCGCGATGGAACCGCCCGCCCGCTATGACGGCACCGCGATCCGCGACGAAAAGGCCAAGGTCTTCCGTTCGCTGCGCCTGATGACACCGGAGGAAGTGCCCCACAACACCGTCACCGGCCAATATGTCGACGGTGCGGTCGGCGGCAAGATCGTCGGCTCCTATGCCGATGAACTGGGCAAGCCGTCCAAGACCGAGACCTTCGTCGCGATCAAGGCGCATGTCGACAATTGGCGCTGGCAGGGCGTGCCCTTCTACCTGCGCACCGGCAAGCGCATGGCCACGCGCCGCTCGGAAATCGCGATTCAGTTCAAGCCCGTGCCGCACTCGATGTTCGCGGGGCGCGGGGGTATCCTGCAACCCAATACCCTCATCATCCGCCTGCAACCCGAAGAATATATCCAGTTGCTGGTGATGGCGAAGGAGCCGGGCCTGGATCGCGAGGGGCTTCGCCTGCGCGAGGTGCCGCTGAACCTGTCGCTCGATGCCGAGTTCGCGGGCACCCGTCGCCGCATCGCCTATGAACGGCTGCTGCTCGACCTGATCGAGGGCGACCAGACGCTGTTCGTCCGCCGCGACGAGGTGGAGGCGCAATGGACCTGGATCGACGCGATCCGCGCGGGCTGGAACGCCAATGACGTCAAGCCCAAGACCTATCCCAGCGGTAGCTGGGGGCCGTCGGCGGCAATTGCGTTGACCGAGCGCGACGGCGTGACCTGGCAGGACGACTGACACCTCCCATCCTCTTCGGGAGGGTGGACGACATTGGCGCTCGTGCGGCCCGCCCGACCCGGCGGGCCGTGAACCGCGCCGGACATATCAGGACACAGATGACATGACCGACGAAATCGAATGGTGGGATTACGAAGACGCCGCCGAAATGGCGGGCGCCCTGGCGGGCGATATCCAGTTCATCATCGAAAGCGCGATCGAGGCACGCGGTGCGGCGGTCATCGCGCTGTCGGGCGGCAAGACGCCGATCCCCGTTTATGAGAAGCTGGCCCAGGCCAAGCTGGACTGGAAACGGGTGACGATCGTTCCCGCCGACGAACGGATCGTGCCGCTGGGCGATCCGCTGTCCAACGTGACGATGATCGGCAAGATCTTCCTGCCCAAGGGGGCGCGGGTGATGCCGATCGTGCCGCAGGCAACGTCGGACTATAAGGCCGCCGGTCGCTCGGCCGACGCGCTGATGCAGGAACTGCACTGGCCGCTCGATCTGGTGCTGCTCGGCATGGGTGGCGACGGGCACACCGCGTCGATCTTCCCCGGCCCCGATTTCGATGAAGCGCTCAACGGCCCCAAGGAACGGCGCGCGCTGGGCGTGATGCCCGATCCGCTGCCCCCCGAGGCGCCCGTCGCACGCGTGACGCTCAGCCGGGCGGGCATCGTCTCCGCGCGTTCGATCATGATCGCGATTTCGGGCCCGGCCAAGAAGATGGTGCTCGAGGACGCGATCAAGGAAGGCGCATCCTCGCCCTATCCGATCGGCCGCGTGCTGGCCGACGTCGAACTGCCGATCGACATTCACTGGAGCGAGCAATGAGCCTGAACGCCGCCGTCTCGGCCGTCACCGACCGGGTCATCGAGCGCTCCCGAACGGGCCGCAAGGCCTATCTCGACCTGATCGCGCGGGAAGCCGAAACGGCGGTGCGTCGCCCCAATCTGGGCTGCGCCAACCTCGCCCATGCCTATGCCGGGACCGAGGAGGACCGCGACGCCATGAAGGCGGATCGCGGCATGAATATCGGCATCGTGTCGGCCTATAACGACATGCTGTCGGCGCACGCCGTCTATTATCGCTACCCCGAACTGATGAAGCTTTGGGCGCGCGAGGTCGGTGCGACCGCGCAGGTGGCGGGCGGCGTGCCCGCCATGTGCGACGGCGTGACGCAGGGCTATGCGGGCATGGAACTGTCGCTGTTCAGCCGCGACACCATCGCGCTGTCGACGGCGGTCGCGCTGAGCCACGGCACGTTCGAGGGCGCAGCCTTGCTCGGCATCTGCGACAAGATCGTGCCGGGCCTGCTGATGGGCGCGCTGCGCTTCGGCCACCTGCCGATGATCCTGGTCCCCGGCGGTCCGATGCCCACCGGCCTGCCCAACAAGCAGAAGGCCGCCGTCCGCGAAGCCTTTGCCGAGGGCAAGGCGGGACGCGACGACCTGCTCGATGCCGAAATCGCCGCCTATCATTCGAAGGGCACCTGCACCTTCTACGGCACCGCCAACACCAACCAGATGATGATGGAGGTGATGGGCCTGCACATGCCGGGCGCCGCCTTCGTCAATCCGGGCACCAAGCTGCGCCAGGAACTCAGCCGCGCCGCCGTCCACCGGCTGGCCGCGATCGGGCAGCGGGGCGAGGATTACCGGCCGCTGGGCTGGTGCGTCGATGAAAAGGCGATCGTCAACGCGGCGGTCGGCCTGCTGGCCACCGGCGGCTCGACCAATCATCTGATCCACCTGCCCGCCATCGCGCGCGCGGCGGGGATCGTCATCGACTGGGAGGATATGGATCGCCTCTCCGCCGCCGTACCGCTGATCGCGCGGGTCTATCCCAACGGATCGGCCGACGTGAACGGGTTCGAGGCGGCGGGCGGCATGCCCTATGTCATTCGCGAACTGCTGTCGGCGGGGCTGCTCCACCGCGACATCCTGACCGTGGCGGGCAAGGACCTGTCCGATTACGCCCAGACCGCCGTGATCGAAAACGACACGCTCGACTGGAAGCCGGTCGGCGAGAGCGGTGACGAGACGATCCTGCGCTCCGCCGCAGCGCCCTTCTCGCCCGATGGCGGGATGCGCATCCTGTCGGGCAATCTGGGCCGCGCCTGCATCAAGGTGTCGGCCGTTGAGCGCGAACGCTGGGTCATCGAGGCCCCGGCGCGCGTCTTCGCCGACCAGTTGGAGGTGCAGGCCGCGTTCAAGGCGGGCGAACTGGAACGCGACGTGATCGTTGTCGTCCGCTTCCAGGGGCCGAAGGCGAACGGCATGCCCGAACTCCACAAGCTGACGCCGCCGCTGGGCGTGCTGCAGAATCGCGGGTTCAAGGTGGCGCTCGTGACCGACGGCCGCATGTCGGGGGCGAGCGGCAAGGTGCCCTGCGCCATCCATCTCAGCCCCGAAGCGATCGGCGGCGGCGCGATCGGCCTCATCCGCGACGGCGATATCATTCGGCTGGACGCGGTGGCGGGCCGGCTCGATGCGCTGGTCGATCCGGTGGAATGGGCCGCGCGCCAACGGGCCGAGACGCCCGCGCCGGTGCAGGGCATGGGCCGGGAATTGTTTGCGCTGTTCCGCCAGGCCGCCGACGAAGCCGAAAAAGGCGCGTCGCCCATATTGGCCGGCGCGGGCCTGTAACGAAAAGAGGGGAGAGGATCATGGAAATCGTCGCGGTCGACATCGGGGGCACGCATGCGCGCTTCGCGATCGCCGAGGTCGAAAATGGGCGCGTCGTCAAGCTGGGCGAGCCCTGTACGCAGAAGACCGCCGAACATGCGTCGCTCCAGACCGCGTGGCAGGCGTTCGAAGCCCATATCGGCCGCCCGCTCCCCAAGGCCGCCTCGCTCGCCATCGCCTCACCGATCACCGGCGACGTGATCCGCATGACCAACAATCCCTGGGTCATCCGCCCCTCGCTGATCCCGGAGCGGCTGGGCGCCGACGTGTACACCGTCATCAACGATTTCGGCGCGGTCGGTCATGCCGTCGCCCAGGTGCCGGAGGAGGATTTCCTCCATATCTGCGGCCCCGACGAGCCGGTGCCCGAACAGGGCATCGTCACCGTCTGCGGCCCCGGCACCGGGCTGGGCGTCGCACAGGTGCTGATGACGCCGCAGCGTTATCACGTCATCGAAACCGAGGGCGGGCATATGGACTATGCTCCGCTCGACGGGATCGAGGACGCCATCCTCAAGCGATTGCGCCGCACCTATACCCGCGTGTCGTGCGAGCGGATCTGCTCCGGCCCCGGCATCGTCGCCATCTATGAAACGCTCGCCACGCTGGAGGGCCGCCCGGTGCCCAGCCGCGACGACCGCGAAATCTGGACCGAAGCGCTGGAGGGGACCGATTCGATCGCGCTCGCCGCGCTCGACCGCTTCTGCCTCGCCCTCGGTGCCGTCGCGGGCGACTTCGCGCTGGCGCAGGGGGCCAAGACCGTCGTGATCGCGGGCGGCCTCGGCTACCGGATCAAGGACAAGCTGCTGCGCTCGGGCTTCGACCAGCGCTTCGTCGCCAAGGGCCGGTTCCAGTCGCTGATGGCGCGGATCCCCGTCAAGCTCATCACCCATCCCCAGCCCGGCCTGTTCGGCGCGGCCGCGGCCTTCGCACAGGAGCATTCATGACCGACATCGCCACCATCATGCGCACCAGCGCGGTCATCCCCGTGCTGGTCATCGACGACGCCGCCACCGCTCGCCCGCTGGCCGAGGCGCTGGTCGCGGGCGGCCTCAAAGTGCTGGAGGTGACGCTGCGCACCCCCGCCGCGCTGGAGGCGATGGCCGAGATGAAGAAGGTGCCCGGCGCGATCGTCGGCGCGGGCACCGTCGTCAACGAAGCGCAACTGCGCGACGTGGCGGATGCGGGCGCGGAATTCATCGTCTCGCCGGGCCTGACCGACCGGCTGGGCGCGGCGGTGATCGAGAGTGGCATCCCCTATCTGCCCGGTATCGCCAATGCGGGCGACATCATGCGCGGGCTGGACCTGGGCCTGACCCATTTCAAATTCTTCCCGGCCGAAACCAGCGGTGGACTGAAGGCGCTGAAGGCCCTCGCCGCGCCCTTCTACCAGGCGCGCTTCTGCCCGACCGGCGGCATCACCGAGGCCAGCGCACCCGACTGGCTCGCCTTCGACCGCGTGCTGTGCGTCGGCGGCAGTTGGGTGACCGGCGGCTCGATGACCGATGTCGAGGCCAAGGCGCGCGCGGCGGCGGCGCTGCGCGACTGATCCAACCCGGGCAGGGGGTCGCCATCGCGCGAGCGGTCCCCTGCGTCGGCCCGGAATAACCGGCCAGCGGCTGCGCAAAAACCCGCCATAGTCGCGCTGGACGGTGCGACGACACGCGCTCCCGGCAGCGCAAACTGCCCGGCTCTACATCTCGCCGCGCTGGCGGCGGATCGCGTACCATTTCTGCACATTGGCATTATGCTCCGCCAGCGTGTCGGCGAAGACATGGCCACCCGATCCGTCCGCCACGAAATACAGCGCCTTGCTATCCGCGGGGTTCAGCACTGCGTCGATCGAGGCCCGCCCCGGATTGGCGATTGGCCCAACCGGCAGGCCGGGGCTGGCATAGGTATTATAGCCGTTCTTGGCATGAAGCTCGGACCGCAGGATGCGCCGGCCGAGCGGACGCCCCCTCGTAATCGGATAGATCACGGTCGGATCGGCCTGAAGCGGCATGCCCAGGCGCAAGCGGTTGCCATAGACCGCCGCGACCGTCCGCCGCTCGGACGGCTTGCCGGTTTCCTTCTCGACGATCGAGGCCAGGATGACCGCCTCTTCCGGCGTGCCGACCGCAATGCCCGGCTGGCGAGCGGCCCAGGCTTTGGCGAGATAGTCCTTCATTGCCTTCTGCATCCGCGCGACGACGGAGGCGCGGGTATCGCCCTTCTGATAGGCATAGCTGTCGGGCAGGATCGATCCCTCGGCAGGCACCGGCACATCGCCGGTCAAGCCATCGGCGCGCATCAGCGCGTCATGGACCAGAACGGAAGGATAGCCTTCGGGCACCGGCACCAGCCGCTGGCGCACCTTCCCCTCGCGCAGCAGGGTCAGCACGTCCGACGCGCTGGCATGTTCGGGAATGGCATATTCGCCCGCCTTGATCGCCCCGCCATCGCCGAACAGCCGGGCATAGAGCCGGAAACGGCCAGCCGATCGGATCGCACCCGCCTTTTGCAATTCGGTCGCGGCGCGGGCCAGGCTTGCTCCCTCGGGCACCACAACGGCGAGCGGCTTGTCTGCCGGGCCACGTCCCGCCCAGTCATGCGCGACCCAAGCGAATAGGGCGATGCCGATCAGCCCCAGCAGCAACCCGAAACAGCCGACCTTGCGCATATCTCACCCGGACTTGAGGGGCCGTGCGGCCCGGACAGGAAACGACCCCGGTGACGGTCCGGGTCCGTTGCGATCAGGCCGATGGCGTGGGCCGAACCATTTTGCAACCGGACCTGGCCAGCGCCGGGGTCGTTCCATTTCTTCGCCCCCTCCCCGGACAGGCCCCCAAGCGTCCATCCCGCTCCGGCAGGACAGCAAGCCCAGAGCCCCGGCACAGTGCGTCGGGAACGTCCTGGAAAGATCAGATCTTCTTCATCACCAGCGAGGCGTTGGTGCCCCCGAAACCGAACGAATTGTTCAGCACCGCGCGCACTTCACGCTTCTTGGCGACCAGCGGCACCAGATCGACGCCTTCAGCTTCCTCCGACGGATTGTCGAGGTTGAGCGTCGGCGGCACGATCTGGTCGCGCATGGCGAGGATGCAGAAGATGCTTTCCACCGCCCCCGCGCCGCCCAGAAGATGGCCGATCGCCGACTTGGTCGAGCTCATCGACAGGCCGCCGATCGCGTCGCCGAACAGCCGCTTGACCGCGCCCAGCTCGATCATGTCCGCCATGGTCGAGGTGCCGTGCGCGTTGATATAGTCGATGTCGGACAGGTCCAGACCCGATTTGCGCATCGCCATTTCCATCGAGCGATAGGCGCCCGCTCCTTCGGGCTCCGGCGCGGTGACGTGATAGGCGTCCCCCGACAGGCCATAGCCGACGACTTCGCAATAGATCTTCGCGCCGCGCGCCTTGGCCCGCTCATATTCCTCCAGCACGACGACGCCCGCGCCCTCGCCCATGACGAAGCCGTCGCGGTCGCGATCATAGGGACGGCTGGCCTGCTCGGGCCGGTCGTTGAAGCTGGTGTTTAGCGCACGCGCCGCCGCAAAGCCCGCAATGCCCAGCGGACAGATGGCCCCTTCGGAACCACCGGCCAGCATCACATCGGCATCGTCCAGCGCGATCATCCGCGCCGCATCACCGATCGAATGCGCCCCGGTCGAGCAGGCGGTGACGACCGCATGGTTCGGGCCCATCAGGCCGTATTTGATCGAAACCTGACCCGAGATCAGGTTGATGAGGCGGCCATGCACGAAGTGCGGCGAGACGCGGCTCGGCCCCTTATTCTCGCAGACCAGCGATTCGCTGGCGATGCCCGGCAGGCCGCCGATGCCCGCGCCGATCGAACACCCTGCGCGGAACCGTTCCGCCTCGGTCATTTCGGTCAGCCCGGCGTCTTCCAGCGCCTGTCCGGCGGCATCGATGCCATAGATGATGAAGGGATCGACCTGCCGCTGGACCTTGTGGTCGACCCGCTTGTCGGGGTCGAAGCCATATTCGTGATCCTTGGGCTTCACCTCACAGGCGATGCGGCATTTCTGATTCGACGCATCGAAACGGGTGATGGGACCGGCACCGGACTTTCCGGCGATCAGATTGGCCCAGGACGTTTCCACATCGGCACCCAAAGGCGTGACGAGACCCAATCCGGTTACGACGACGCGCCGCATACTCTACTCCATTCCACAACGAAAACGGCTCCCCGCCCGCTAGTCGGGGTCGGGGAGCCGCTTGAAACCTGGCCTACGCGGCCCGTGCGGCCCGCATCCTGTGCGGGCCGACTGGCCCCGGAATTAGGCCTTGTTCTCGTCGATATACGTGATCGCGTCCTTGACGGTCGTGATCTTCTCGGCGGCGTCGTCCGGAATTTCGACACCGAACTCTTCCTCGAACGCCATGACGAGCTCGACGATGTCGAGGCTGTCGGCACCGAGATCGTCGATGAAGCTCGCGTCCTCGGTCACCTTGTCGGCTTCGACGCCGAGATGCTCGACGACGATCTTCTTCACGCGGTCGGCGGTCTCGCTCATGGTAATCCCTTCTCGTAATTCATCGGGGGTTGGTAATTCCTGAACGCACGTAGAACGCGCGTCCATATCTGGCAAGCCCGTCCAGCGACGGACTTACGCCTGTATCGGATCATTCATGCCCTTTTCGGGGCTTGGCGACTTTGTACGGAGGCACCGGACACAGGGCCTGCAGCGGCCGCCCCCTCTCCACCGCGCATTCCATGGAACGGATCGGGCAGGAAAGCGGCTCGACACCGCTTCTTACAGCATCGCCATGCCGCCATTGACGTGCAACGTCTGGCCGGTGACGTAACCCGCTTCCTTCGACGCGAGATAGACGACCGCCGCGCCGATATCCTCGCCCTTCCCCAGATCACCGGCGGGAATTTTGGTCAGCAGCGCGGCCTTCTGCGCCTCCGGCAGAACATCGGTCATCGCCGAGCGCATGAAGCCCGGTGCGACACAATTGACGGTGATATTCCGGCTCGCCAGTTCCTGCGCCACCGCCTTGGACATGCCGACCAGCCCCGCCTTGGATGCCGCGTAATTGGCCTGGCCCGGATTACCCGTCGCGCCGACGACCGAGGTGATCGAGATGATGCGGCCGAAGCGCGCCTTCATCATCGGCTTGGCGGCGGCGCGGATCAGCCGGAACGCAGCTTCCAGATTGACGCGGATCACCTGATCCCATTCGTCATCCTTCATCCGCATGGTCAGGTTGTCGCGGGTTACGCCCGCATTGTTGACCAGGATGTCGAGCTTGCCGCCCAGCGCTTCGACCGCCTGCGGGACGAGCGCATCGACCGCGGCCGGGTCGGACAGGTTGCACGGCACCGCGACATGGTCACCGCCCAACTCGGCCCGGAAGGCTTCGAGTTTCTCGACATTGGAGCCGGACAAGGCGAGCCGTGCGCCCTGCGCGGCCAGCGCCCTGGCCACCGCCGAGCCCAGGCCGCCCGAGGCGCCGGTCACGAGGGCGGTCATTCCTGTCAGGTCGAACATATGTAAATCCTTGTGATGTCGGTTCACGCGCCCGGCGCGGGAAAATGCGTTCAGAGCTTGGCGAGCAGCCCCTCGATATCGTCCATCGCCACGACGCTGACCGCCTCGGCATCAGGGGCGATGCGCTTGACCATGGGGCCAAGCACCCTGCCACCGAACTCGACGAACTGCGCCACGCCCGCCGCCTGCATCGCCAGCACCGATTCGCGCCAGCGGACCATGCCCGTCACCTGCTGGACGAGCAGCGTCCGGATCGTGTCGGGATCGGCGACCGGCGCGGCCTCGACATTGGCATAGACGGGGACCAGCGGCGCGCGGATCGTCGCGCCCGCCAGCGCCGCAGCCATGGCGTCGGCGGCGGGCTGCATCAACGGGCAGTGGAACGGCGCCGACACGGGCAACAGAACGGCACGCTTGGCGCCCAGATCCTTGGCCAGCGCCACGGCCTTTTCGATGGCCGCGCGATGGCCCGAAATGACGACCTGCGACGGATCATTGTCATTGGCGACGGTGCAGACCAGTTCCTCGCCGGTCTCGGCCCGGACCGAATCGACCGCTGCGGCCGCGATGGCCCTTGCCTTTTCCAGATCGGCGCCCAGCAGCGCGGCCATTGCCCCCTCGCCCACCGGCACCGCCGCCTGCATCGCCTGACCGCGCAGCTTCAACAGGCGCGCCGTCGTCGGCAGGTCGATCGCATCGGCCGCGCACAGCGCGGTATATTCGCCTAGCGAGTGGCCCGCGACGAATTCGGCCTTCTCCGACAGGCGGACCCCGCCCTCCTTCTCCAGCACGCGCAGGGTCGCGATGGCATTGGCCATGATCGCGGGTTGCGCATTCTCGGTCAGGGTCAGTTCGTCGGCCGGCCCCTCGACCATCAGGCGATAGAGATGCTGGCCCAGTGCCTCGTCGACCTCCTGGAACACCTCGCGGGCGACCGGGCTCGCCTCGGCCAGCGCCTTGCCCATACCCACGGCCTGGCTGCCCTGGCCCGGAAAGATGAATGCACGCATGTGTCGTTCTGCCATGAAACGGTAATAGGATGGCCCGCGCGGTAGAAAGGTCGCACGCCGCTGGCAAGGGTCGGTGATTCGCAGCTCCCTTCCGCGCTTGCCTTTTGCCGGCAAATCGCTATGAGCGCTGACACCATTGGGCGGGAAGCACCTGCTTCACCCGCCCTCATGCCATTTTGGCGTGACGGTATTGAAGTATGGAAGACAGCCGGAGGGGCGTTCCACATGGGGTGGGCGTCAGCGATCGGCCAACATAAGGTAAGCTGCATGGCTCTTTACGAGCACGTGTTCCTTGCGCGCCAGGATCTGGCACAGGCGCAGGTGGACGCGCTGGCGGAAGCCGCCACGAAGATCGTCGAGGACAATCAGGGCAAGGTCGTGAAGACCGAGACCTGGGGCCTGCGTTCGCTGGCGTATCGCATCGCCAAGAACCGCAAGGCGCATTACGTGATGCTCGAGATCGACGCGCCCGCGGGCGTGGTCGCCGAGCTGGAGCGCCAGACCCAGATCAACGAAGACGTGATCCGCTACATGACCGTCAAGGTGGACGGCCATGAAGAAGGTCCGTCGGTGATGATGCGCAAGCAGGAGCGCGACCGCGAGCGTCGTGCCGATCGCGGTGAGCGCACCGATCGCCCCCGTCGTGACCGTGAAGAGGAAGCCGCGTAATGGCCCGCCCGTTTTTCCGTCGCCGCAAGAGCTGCCCCTTCTCCGCGAAGGACGCGCCCCGGATCGACTATAAGGATGTCCGTCTGCTCCAGGGCTTCGTGTCCGAGCGCGGCAAGATCGTGCCTTCGCGCATCACCAGCGTGTCGGCCAAGAAGCAGCGCGAGCTCGCCCAGGCGATCAAGCGTGCCCGTCACCTGGGCCTCCTGCCCTACGTCGTGAAGTAAGGAGTCCCAGAAGATGGACGTTATTCTGCTTGAGCGCGTCGAAAAGCTCGGCGCCATCGGCGACGTGGTCACGGTGAAGGACGGCTTTGCCCGTAACTTCCTGCTGCCGCGCAAGAAGGCGCTGCGCGCCAACGAAGCCAACAAGAAGGTGTTCGAGGCCAACCGCGCCCGCATCGAAGCCGAGAACGCGAACCGTCGCGCCGAGGCCGAGATCGAATCGAAGACCTTCGACAACGTCACCGTCACCCTGATCCGTCAGGCGTCGAACGTCGGCCAGCTCTACGGCTCGGTCGCGGTGCGTGACCTGGTCGAGGCGCTGGTCGCCGACGGCCACAAGGTCAACAAGAGCCAGATCGTGCTCGACCGTCCGATCAAGGCGATCGGCCTGTACGACGTGCGCGTCGCGCTTCACCCGGAAGTGGCCGTGACCGTCAAGGTCAACGTCGCCCGCTCGCCGGAAGAGGCCGAGATGCAGGCGCAGGGTGTCGACGTGATGTCGTCGATGTTCGAGCGTGACGAAGCCGGCTTCACCGAGGATTACGATCCCAACGCCGAGCCGGGCGCGACCGCCGAGGTCCAGCCGGAGCAGGAAGAAGCGCAGGGCTAATCCCCGACGCTTCGGCCGCTGCGCTGAAACAGGAAAAGGGCCGTCCGGCATGTCCGGGCGGCCCTTTTCATTTGCGTTGTTCTTTCGGAGAACGAACGCCCGCCCTCAAGGGCAGGTGACGCACGCCCCGACCACCGCCGCCAAGGGGATCAACGCGAAGAGAAGCGGCAATATCTTGTTCATGTCGACGTTTCCGAAAAAGCAGGTTCTGCGGATTAAATACACGGCAGAGTGCAAAAGTTTCGCTAGGATGAATACGTAGGTAAAAATGGATTCGGTCGAACGCCTGAAGAAAACGCTTCGTCGCGCCTGACCAGGCAAAAATACGGATGCCGCGATGATGGTGGGTCGGTATCGCCCATAGCAGCGGCCTGCCCCCGCCATGCGCGCCGGTGGCCTGGTCGAGACAGCGACTGATCCTCATCATCGGCCATCACCGGCGGAATTGCGATCCTCTCACTTCCGCCCGAACAGCTTCTCGATATCGCCATGCGCCAGCTTCACCCAAGTCGGGCGGCCGTGATTGCACTGGCCCGAATGCGGCGTGACCTCCATCTCGCGCAGCAGCGCGTTCATTTCCGCGACCGACAGGATACGGCCCGCACGGACCGAACCGTGGCACGCCATGGTCGCCGCGACATGATCCAGCCGTTCGCGCAGGGACAAAGCCTGGTCGAACGCCGCCAGTTCGTCCGCCAGATCGGCAACCAGTCCCTTGGGATCGCTCTGCCCCAACAGCGCGGGCGTAGCCCGGACCAGCATCGCAGTCGGCCCAAATCGTTCGAGATCCAGCCCGAACTCGGTTAGTTCGTCGATCCGCGCTTCCAGGCGATCGCATGCCGGTTCGTCCAGTTCGACGACCTCCGGGATCAACATCGTCTGCGACGCGATCCGCCCGCCGATCAGAGCGGCGCGCATCCGCTCGAGCACCAGCCGCTCATGCGCGGCATGCTGGTCGACCAGCACCAGTCCGTCTTCAGCCTCGGCGACGATATAGGTCTTCGCGACCTGTCCCCGCGCAACGCCCAGCGGATGATCGCGAATCTCGGGCGGCGGGGTGAAGGCGGCCTCGGCACGGGCGAGCGGCGGCGGCGCCGCAAAGCCGGGGCGCGGGGCGAACAGCGACTGGCGCTCCATCACCCGCGTCTCACGCGCGGCGAACGACCCGTCATCGGCGGCGGGCATCGCCACGGCAGACGCGGGGGTCGCGACCGTTTCGGCCTGCCACATCGACAGGGCGGATTCTGCGGGGCGCTGCACGCTGCGATGCCCCGCCTCGTCCAGCGCGCGGCGCAACCCCGACACGATCATGCCGCGGATGAGCGCCGGATCGCGAAACCGAACCTCGGTCTTGGCGGGATGAACATTCACATCGACCTCGGAGGGGGGAAGGTCGAGGAACAACGCGACCACGGCATGACGATCCCGTGGCAGCATCTCCGCATAAGCCCCTCGAATTGCGCCCATCAGCAATCGATCGCGCACCGGCCGGCCGTTGACGAACAGATACTGATGGTCGGCGATGCCACGGTTGAAGGTCGGCAGGCTCGCGACGCCGCCCAGGCTCACCGTATCGCGGACCCAGTCGATCGCGACCGAATTCTCGGCCAGCGCCCGGTCGGTCAGCCCGGCGACTCGTCCCGGTCGCTCCTCGCCCCCCGGCACGGTCAGCACGCGGCGGCCATCATGTTCGAGCGTGAAGGCGATGTCGGGCCGCGCCATCGCCAGCCGCCGGACGATATCGAGGCAGGCGGCATATTCCGACCGGGGCGAACGCAGGAATTTACGCCGCGCGGGCACGCGGGCGAACAGATCCTCCACCACGATCCGGGTGCCAGGAGGCACGGCGGCGGGGCCGTCGCGCAGCACATCGCCATTGTCGATGACCCGCGACCAGCCGTCGCGACCCGCCGGGCGACTCTCGATCGTGACCCGCGCGACGCTGGCGATCGAGGGCAGGGCTTCGCCGCGAAACCCGAGGGTTACGACCGATTCGATGGCTTCGTCGGGCAGCTTGGAGGTGCAATGCCGTTCCAGCGCCAGGGCGATGTCCTCCGGCGCCATTCCGCATCCGTCATCGGCCACCTCGATCCGGCCGACCCCGCCCAGCGCCAGCGCGACCGCGACCCGCGTGGCCCCGGCGTCGATCGAATTTTCGATCAATTCCTTCAACGCACTGGCGGGCCTTTCCACCACTTCACCGGCCGCTATACGATTGACGAGATGGGGAGGCAGACGCCGTATTGACATGCGGCAAACCCTAGCCCAAGCGACGGCATCCCGCGACCCCGCAAATGTGACGGAGCAGCTGCCCGTGACGGCTCTGGCGGCGGTTCGGGATATGAGTCACGCCCACCCGGTCCCAAAGACGGAACGAAAGCCTCGATGCCCCTCCCCCGCTTCCTGAAATTCATGTCCCACGACATGGCGATCGACCTCGGAACCGCGAACACCGTGGTCTATGTCCGCGGACGCGGCATCGTGTTGAACGAGCCGTCGGTGGTCGCGGTCGAGACGATCAACGGTATCAAGAAGGTCAAGGCGGTCGGTGACGACGCCAAACTGATGATGGGCAAGACCCCCGGCAATATTGAGGCGATCCGCCCGTTGCGCGACGGCGTCATCGCCGACATCGACGTGGCCGAACAAATGATCAAGCACTTCATCATGAAGGTGCATGGTCCGCGCAAGTTCGCGCGCTGGCCCGAAATCGTGATCTGCGTGCCGTCGGGTTCGACCAAGGTCGAACGCCGCGCGATCCGTGACGCCGCGTCCAACGCGGGTGCCAGCCAGGTCTTCCTGATCGAGGAGCCGATGGCCGCCGCGATCGGTGCCGACATGCCCGTGACCGAACCGATCGGTTCGATGGTCGTCGACATCGGCGGCGGTACCACCGAAGTCGCGGTGCTGTCGCTGCGCGGCCTCGCCTACACCACGAGCGTGCGCGTCGGCGGCGACAAGATGGACGAGTCGATCGTATCCTATGTCCGCCGCAACCATAACCTGCTGATCGGCGAAGCCACGGCCGAGCGGATCAAGAAGGAAGTCGGCATCGCGCGGCCGCCGGCGGACGGCATCGGCGTGACCATCCAGATCAAGGGGCGCGATTTGGTCAACGGCGTTCCCAAGGAAATCCAGATCAACCAGGGCCAGATCGCCGAGGCGCTTTCGGAGCCGGTTGCGACGATCGTCGAGGGGGTTCGCGTCGCGCTGGAAAACACCGCGCCCGAACTGGCCGCCGACATCGTGGACCAGGGCATCGTCCTGACCGGCGGCGGCGCGCTGCTCGAAGGGCTGGACGAGGTGCTGCGTGACGAGACCGGCCTGCCGGTGACGGTGGCGGAGGATCCGCTGACCTGCGTCGCGCTGGGAACCGGTCGCGCGCTGGAAGATCCGATGTATCGTGGCGTCCTGCTGAACGGCTAACCTCCAGGATAAGGGGAGCGGCGCATGGCGCCTGCCCGCGACCGTCGCACCGGGTTTTCGCGACGGCGGCAATATGGAGCCTTCCTGGCCTATGTGCTTGCGGTCGCGGGCGCGGTGGTGGGCGCGGTGCTGCTTGTCGCTTCGACTTTCCAGCCGCCCGCCTTTGCCGGGCTGCGCATGACATTGGGCAGCGCGACCGCACCGATTTCCGGGGCGTTCGTGGCCATCGGCGATGCGGTCAACGACATCCCCGCGACGATCGGCCATTATTTCTTTGTCCATGACGAAAATGCCCGCCTGCGCCGCGAACTGGACCAGTCGCGCAAGCTGCTGATGACCGCGCGGACCATCGCCTATGACAATCGCCGGTTGCGCCGGCTGTTGGCGATCCGCGACCGGACGCCCGATACGGTCGTCACCGCCCGGCTGGTCAGTTCGACCGGCACCAGCGGGCGGCGCTTCGCCCTGCTCAACGCGGGGCGGTGGCAGGGCGTTGCCCCCGGCATGGCGGTGCGCGGTGCCGAAGGACTGATCGGCCGCGTGATCGAGGCAGGCCCCGCCGCCGCCCGCATCTTGCTGCTGACCGATCCCGAAAGCATCGTGCCGGTCCGCCGCACCGGCGACGGCCTGCCCGCCATCGTGGTCGGCCGCGGCGACGGCACGGTCGATATTCGCTCGATCACCACCAATGTCCGGTTGAGCCGGGGCGAGTTGTTCGTCACCTCCGGCACGGGCGGCCTCTACGCGCCGGGTATTCCCGTCGCGCGCGTGCGCGCCAACGGTGCCGACTCCGCGATCGGGCAACCGTTCATCCATCCCGACACGCTGGATTTCGCCATCGTTCAGCGTGCCTTCATGCCGATGCCGCCACCCACGCCGGCACCCCGGCCGTGAACGCAGAGCAGTATAATCCTTTCGACCCCGGATTGCCGCCCGCGCGCGCCCGCGCGCTGCCCTGGCTGACCGTGATGGCGGGTTCGCTCGTCGCGATCGTGCCGGTCGTGGCGATCGTGCCGCTACAGCCGCCGCTCGGCCTGTTGATGCTACTGGCCTGGCGGTTGATCGCGCGATTCGCGCTGCGGCTCTGGGCCGCCGCGCCGCTCGGGCTGTTCGACGATCTGCTGTCGGGACAGCCGCTGGGCTCATCGATGCTGCTCTGGTCGATCACCTCGCTCGCCATCGACCTGATCGAACAGCGCATGGTGTTCCGCGATTTCTGGCAGGACTGGCTGATCGCCAGCGGCGCCATCGCCTTCTGCCTGACCGCAGGACGCTTCGTAGCCTTGCCGGTCGGCGCGCATGTCGACGCGCCGCTGACCATCCAGATCGCGCTGACCATCCTGTTGTTCCCCATGGCGACGCGGCTGGTGGCGTGGATCGATCGCAAACGCGGCCGGAATGAGGTAGGCATCTGACATGGAACGCCCCGGGCGGATCATGACCGAAGCCGCACAGGCCTACAGCTTTTCCCGTCGCGCCTTTGTGCTGGGCGCGGCGCAGGCGGGCGTGGGACTGATGCTCGCCGGGCGCATGGCCTGGCTTTCGATCGCGCAGAACGAGAAGTATAATCTCCTCTCGGAGAGCAACCGCGTCAACACGACGATGATCCCGCCGCGCCGCGGCTGGCTGATCGACCGGCATGGCGTGCCGATCGCCAATAACCGCACCGATTTTCGCGTCGACATCATCCCCGACCGGCTGGAGGACAAGGACCGGGTCCTGGCGCTGCTCCGCCAGATCCTGCGGCTCGACGACGAGGCGATGGAGCGCATTCGCCTCGACCTCGAACACGCCGCCGGTTTCCAGCCGGTGCAGGTGGCCGAGCGGCTCGACTGGGATCGCTTCGCGGCGGTGAGCGTCCGCATGCCCGAACTGCCCGGTGTCCAGCCGACGCGGGGCTTTGCCCGTTTCTATCCGGCGGGGGCGGCGGTCGCCCATCTGACCGGCTATGTCGGCACGCCCACCGCCGAACAGTTCAAGGCGACGCATGACCAGTTGCTCGTCACCCCTGGCTTCAAGCTGGGCAAGGACGGGCTGGAAAAGATGCTGGAAGGCGACCTGCGCGGCAAGCCGGGCGCCAAGCGCGTCGAGGTCACGGCGCGGGGCAAGGTCGTTGCCGAGCTCGCCACCCGCCCCGACGTGCCGGGCAAGAATATCCGCCTGACTATCGATGCGGGCTTGCAGGAATATGCCGCACGGCGACTGGGCACCAATTCGGGCTCGGCCGTGGTTCTCGACTGTCGCACCGGCGAGACGCTGGCGATGGTGTCGATGCCCGCCTATGACCCGAACAGCTTTTCGGACGGGATCAGCCATCTGGAATGGGCGATGCTGTCGGAGGACGACCATGTCCCCTTGATGAACAAGGTGACGCAGGGCCTGTATCCGCCGGGGTCGACGGTGAAGCCGATGAACGGCCTCGCCCTGCTGGAGGCAGGCGTGGGCCCGGATGATCGCGTCTTCTGTTCGGGCGCGATGCGGGTCGGCACGGGGGTCTTCCACTGTCACAAGCGCGGTGGCCATGGTCCGCTCAACCTGAAGGGCGCGATCGAGCAGAGCTGCGACATCTATTTCTACGAGATGATCCGGCGCATGGGCTATGACCGGATCGCGCCGGTCGCGCGCAAGCTGGGGCTGGGCCAGAAATACGAGCTTCCGCTGAACACGCAGCGTTACGGCACCGTGCCAGATCCCGAGTGGAAGCTGCGGAAATACAAGACGAAATGGACCATCGCCGATGGCCTGAACGCGTCGATCGGCCAGGGCTATGTGCTCGCCAATCCGCTGCAACTGGCGGTGATGGCCGCGCGGATCGCATCCGGCCGCGACCTCAAGCCCAGCATGCTCGCCAGCCAGGTTCATCTGGATGCGCCAGCCCTGCCCTTCGCGTCGGAAAATCTGGCCAGGGTACGCGACGCGATGTTCGGCGTCGTCAACCAGGGCGGCACCGGCGGCGCGGCGCGGATGCTGGTGCCGGGCGTGTCGCTGGCCGCCAAGACCGGCACCGCGCAGGTCCGGCGCATCACCATGGCCGAACGGCGGATGGGCGTGCTCAAGAACGGGCAATTGCCGTTCAAGCTGCGTGACCATGCCCTGTTGGTCTGCTTCGCCCCCGCCGACAATCCGCGTTATGCGGCCGCCGTCGTGCTGGAGCATAACGGCCATACGGTCCGCAACCTCGATGCACCGCTGATCGGGCGTGACATCATGACCTATCTCTTCGACCGCGACCGCGCGCTCGCATCGCTGACGCAGGACGAAGCGACCTGGGGCGGCGACATCCGCCAGCGCATGGCGGCGCATGAAGCGGCCTATCGCGCGGCGCAGGCGCCCAAGCCGGCGTCGGTCGCGACCAAGACGGATGCCGGCGCGCCGACCGATGCTCCCGCGGTCGAGGCGGCGACCAACGTCGCCGACGCCCAGGCCGAAGCGATGGCGACCAGCCCCAACGAACCCCGTACCGATGCGACGGAACCCAATCCATGAGCGGCCCGCGCATCATTCCCGAACCCATCGCGCAGCTTCCCTGGCGGGTGATCCTGCTGGTCACGGCGATTGGCTGTTTCGGTCTCGTCGTCCTGTATTCGGCGGCGGGCGGCTCGCTGACCCCCTGGGCCAAGCCGCAGGGCATCCGCTTCTTCGTGCTGCTGGCCGGATCGCTGGTCCTGTCGCGCCTGCCGCTCGACCTGTGGCGGCGGATCGCGATGCCGGGCTATCTGATCCTCGTCGTGGCGCTGGTGCTGGTCGAACTGCTCGGTGTGGTGCGCGGTGGCAGCCAGCGATGGCTCGACGTGGGCTTTATCCGGTTGCAGCCGTCCGAATTGATGAAGCTGCTGATCGTGCTCGCCTCGGCCCGCTTCTACGAGATGATGCCCCCGGCCGAGACGCGCCGTTTTTCCGGCATATGGCCGGTCGCGGCGATGGTCGCGGTGCCCGCCGCCCTGGTCATGAAGCAGCCCGATCTGGGCACCGCGCTGATGATCTGCGCGGGCGGCGCCACGGTGATGTTCCTGGCGGGCGTACCGCTGCGCCTGTTCATCGGCGGGGGGATCGGCCTCGCCATCCTCGCTCCGCTCGCGGTCAATTTCGTCCTGCACGATTATCAGCGCAACCGCGTGCTGATCTTCCTTGACCCCGAAAGCGATCCGCTGGGCACCGGCTATCATATCAGCCAGTCCAAGATCGCCATCGGATCGGGCGGCATCTGGGGCAAGGGCTTCCTCAACGGGACGCAGAGCCATCTCGATTATCTGCCCGAAGGCCATACCGATTTCGTCTTCGCGACGATGGCGGAGGAATGGGGCCTGGCCGGTGGCTGCTTCCTGATCCTCGCCTTTCTGCTGGTGATCCGCTGGGGCCTGAACGTGGCGCAGGCGGCTCCCACCCGCTTTGCCCGGCTGACCGCTGCGGGGCTGTCCACCACCATCTTCATCTATGTCATGGTCAATCTGATGATGGTCATGGGCCTGGCCCCCGTGGTCGGTATTCCACTTCCTCTGGTCAGTTATGGCGGGTCGTCGCAGATGACCGTGCTGCTGTGCCTGGGCATCCTGATGGCGATCGATCGCGAGAATCGCCGGGCGACACGCTGGTAGGGACGCGAAAATCGTCTGGCACGGCAAAAAACCATTTGCATTGCCGGATCGGGATGCTAAAGGCGCGCCTCCCGATCACGAGGCGGGCCGCCAAGCGGTTCGACCGACAGGTGATCCTCTGGACGCATAGCTCAGTTGGTAGAGCAGCTGACTCTTAATCAGCGGGTCCTTGGTTCGAGCCCAAGTGCGTCCACCAGTTTCTCCAACGGCTCCGCAGCGATGCGGGGCCGTTGTGCATTATGCCCTTGCCCCGCCGTCCTGGTCGGCCGCAGCGGGCATCCAGACGGACAAGGAACAGATGGCAGCATATAAGGTCCCCGGCTTTTCCGAACGTGCAGCGGCATCGCGCGATGCCAAGGCGGCGGCGCTGGAGCGACTGCGCAACAAGGCCGCACCCGACCCCGCCGTAATCGCGGCCCGCGCCGCCGCGCGCGAGGCCAGGGAAGCGGCCGAGGCCGAGCGCCGCGCCGCGCACAAGGCCGCGATCGAAGCGAAGAAGGCCGCAAAGGAAGAGGCGCGCGCAAAGGCCCAGGCGGAAGCCGAGGCGGCCGCCGAAGCCGCCGCCGCCGCGGCCCGGCCGCCGGTGGTTCCGACCGCCGCCGAGCTGAAGGCCGCGCGGGACGCCCGTTACGCCGCGCGCAAGGCCCGCCAGGGCAAATGACCCCGCGCGAGCTGCTCGGCGTGGCAGAGGTGCCCGGCGGAGAGCCGTTGCGCCTGTTCCGCCGGGGCGGCGATTTCATGATCGTGCTCGACCGCAACGAACTGATGAGCACGCGGATGAGCGGCTCGGAAGTGGCGCTGGGCACGATGACCTGCGACCGGCTGGCGGGGCGCGCCGCGCCGCGCCTGCTGATCGGCGGCTATGGCATGGGCTTCACGCTGCGCGCGGTGCTGGGCCGGCTGGGCAAGGATGCGCGGATCACCGTGGCCGAACTGGTCCCGGGGATCATCGAGTGGGCGCGCGGCCCGATGGCGACGCTGACCGCCGGATGCCTGGACGATCCGCGCGTCACGCTGGCGATGGGCGATGTCGGCAATGCGATCTACGCCGGACGCGGCCAGTATGACGCCATCCTGCTGGACGTCGACAATGGCCCCGACGGCCTTACCCGTCCGGCGAATGACGGTCTCTATTCGGGGCGCGGTCTCGATGAAGCGCGCGCCGCGCTGCGCCCCGGCGGGGTGCTGGCAATCTGGTCCGCCGCGCCCGATCCGGCCTTTGCCCGGCGACTGGGGCGCGTCGGCTTCGAGGTCGATGAAGTGCGCGTCCGCGCGCGCGAGAACGGCAAGGGCGCGACCCACATCATCTGGTTCGCCACGCCCCGCTGAACGGAGGCGGAGGCGGCGCGGTCAGTCCTCGCGACGCGCGCCGTCGAGTTCGCGCGTCAATCGGTCGCGTTCGGCGCTGTCCTGCTGCTTCTCGGCCTTGCTCCGGCCGAAACGCGCGCGGTTTTCCGTCGCATGTTGCTCGGCCAGCTTGCGCGCCCTGACCTTGCGCGCCTGGCGCAGGTTCACGATCTCCGCCATCAGTGCCGCCGCAGCCGCCGGAACAACCCGCGCCGCTTGCTCAGCGCCTCGAACATCTCGTCCGGCCCTTCGGGGTCCAGCACCTCGTTATCGGCCAGCCACGCCTCGACGCTCGATAGATCCGGCACCTCATAGGGGCGGACCGATTTCCGTTCGGTGGAGCGCAGCGCCTCCACCGTGGCGATCAGCGAGCCTTTTTCTGCGATCATTTCCGCCACGGTTTCCGAAGGGAGCCCCAGATGCTCGCCCAACAGATCGTCGCGGATCGCGCTGATCCGCCGCCCCGCCGCACTGTCCGGCTCGACCGCGATCGCCAGGTCGCATTCGGTGTCCAGCCGCATCGAGCGATTGTTGAGGTTGGATGACCCCAGGCGAAACACGCGATCATCGGCGATCAGGATCTTGGCATGGCAATAGATCGGACTGCCCCCCTCGGTGAAGGGATGATAGATACGGAACCGCCCATGCCGGTCGCGCCGCCGCAACGCCTCGACCAGCCGCGCGCGTGCCGTGTCCATCGCGACCGGCTCCAGCCAGCCTTGCGCGGTCAGCGGATTGATGATGACGAATTCCGGCCCCTGCTCCTCATCGAGCCGCCGCGCGATCGCCTCCGCCACCCGGCGCGAGGCAAAATACTGGCTTTCGATATAGACATAGCGCTCGGCCCTCGCGATCTGTGCGAGGAACAGCGCTTCATTCTCATGGACCGGAACCTGGTCGTCCATTTCGGGCATGGTCCGTGCGATGGCGACCGGCACATCGGTGAAATCCGCGTCCAGACCTTCGGGCCAGCAGCGTTCGCCGGGCACCGCGGGCGCCATCCGCCTGCCCCCCGCCGCATGCCAGCGTTCGCGGAACAACGTGCCCAGCGCCTGGGTCACCGGTCCCTCGACCGCGCTGATCGCGTCATGCCAGGGCTTATAGGGTTGGCCACCCGGCCGTTTCCGCCTGGGGTCGTCGTCGCGGTGCTCGCGCGTGTCCCAACGCTCGCTGGTCATGTCGATGCCGCCGCAAAAGGCCAGTTGATCGTCGATGATGGCGATCTTCTGATGATGCGACGCGGCGACCGGATGATGGCCGTCCAGCTTGGTATGGATACGCTTGTGCGCCATCCATTTCAGCACGGTGAAGAAGGTCCGCCCGCGAAACACGGACTTGAGCGCCCCGGTGTCCCAGCGGAGCAGGAAAATCTCCAGCTCGGGCTGCCGCTCGACCAGCGAATAGATGAAATCACCGACGGTTTCGTCTGGCGCTTCGTCATGGTCGAGCACGATCCGCGCGTCGAAATCCCATCCGATCAGCAGGATGCGCTTCCTTGCCGACAGCATCGCACGGCGCGCCACCCGGAAATAGCGTTCGGCATCGACGATCACCGCCATGCGGTCCGCCCGTTCGATCCGCCAGCATTCCTGTCCGACCTTCACACCGCTCTCCCCTGTCCTTCGGCATTTCATGCCCGCCACGAGGGTGACTGGCAAATGGCGAAACGACCATCAGGGATTATTCGCCCACCCCGTTCTCGCCACCACCCAAAAAAGTCTAGAAAATCCGGTAGCGGATGGGGCGAAGCAGGATCGTGTCCCCGACCGACATGGGCGCTTCGCCGGGCAGGTCGAAGGTCAGCGGCTCCGCCACCCCGTCCATCTCGGCAGTCAGGCGCAGGCTGCGTCCGATCGAGCGGCGCGTCAGCACGCGGACCGGGAAGGCGTCCTCCTCGCCCGGTGCCGCCTGCTCGACATCATGCGGGCGGACGTGCAGCACGCCCGCTCCCTGCCCTCGCGCCGGGTCCGCCATGGTCGCCAACCCATCGCCGATCACCGCGCGCCCATCCTGGCGGGTGACGGGCAAGCTATTGGTCTCACCGATGAAGGATGAAACGAACGCGGTGGCGGGCGCGGCCTGCACCTCATCGGGCGTTCCGACCTGTTCGATCATGCCGCCGCGCATGACGACGATCCGGTCGGCGAGTTCCAACGCCTCTTCCTGATCATGGGTCACGAAGATGGTCGTCAGCCCGGTCTCGTCATGAATGCGCCGCAGCCAGCCGCGCAGATCCTTGCGGACCTGGGCGTCCAGGGCACCGAACGGCTCGTCGAGCAGCAACAGGCGCGGCTCGATCGCCAATGCGCGGGCGAGCGCCACACGCTGGCGCTGGCCGCCCGACAACTGGGCGGGGAAACGGTCCCCCAATTGGGGCAACTGGATCAGTTCGAGCAGGTCGGCGACCTTGGCCTTGATCGCCGCCCTGGCGGGCCGATCGCGCCGTTTGCGCACCGTCAGGCCAAAGGCGATGTTTTGCGCCACCGTCATATGGCGGAACAGCGCGTAATTCTGAAAGACAAAGCCGATCCGCCGTTCGGCCGCCGGCGTGCCGGTCATGTCCTGCCCCTCGAACGACACCCGGCCTTCGTCGGCGAAGTCGAGGCCCGCGATGGTCCGCAACAACGTGGTCTTGCCCGATCCCGAAGGGCCGAGCAGCGCAAGGAATTCGCCCCGCCGGGCCTCCAGCGACACCCGGTCGAGCGCGGTGAACCCGCCGAAGCGGCGCGAGATATTCTCGACGGTGATGCTCAATGCGCGGATCCCGCCCGATGGATGCCGAAACGCCATTCCAGCACGGTCTTCACTCCCAGAGTCACGAGCGCGAGCGAGGCCAGCAGCGATGCCACCGCGAACGCGCCGACAAAGTCATATTCATTATAGAGAATCTCGACATGCAGCGGCATCGTATTGGTAAGTCCTCGGATATGCCCCGACACCACTGACACCGCGCCGAACTCGCCCATGGCGCGCGCGTTGCACAGCAGCACGCCGTACAGCACGCCCCAGCGGATATTGGGCAGGGTGACATGCCAGAAGGTCTGCCACCCGCTCGCCCCCAGCGATCGCGCGGCCTCCTCGTCGTTGCGTCCCTGCTCCGCCATCAACGGGATCAGTTCGCGCGCGACGAAGGGGAATGTGACGAAGACGGTCGCCAGGACGATGCCCGGCACCGCGAAGATGATCCGCACACCGTGCTCGGTCAGCCAGGGGCCCAGCCATCCCTGTGCGCCGAACAGCAGGACGAAGATCAGGCCGGACACCACCGGTGACACCGAGAAAGGCAGATCGATCAGCGAGATGAGAAGGCTTTTGCCGCGAAAGTCGAACTTGGCGATGGCCCAGGACGCGGCGATGCCGAAGACCGTGTTCACCGGCACCGCGATCGCCGCGACCAGCAGGGTCAGGCGGATCGCCGCCAGCGCATCGGGATCGGTCAGGGCATTAACGAACACGCCCCATCCTCTCGCCAGCGCGCCCGCGAAGACCATGGCGAGCGGCAGGAACAGGACCAACGCCAGGAACAGAATGCCAATGCCGATCAACGTCCGCCGCGCCCATGGGCTTTCGACGGTGGTGGGGTTGGCATTGCTCATCGCGCGCCCCGCTTCGCCCGCCAGGCCTGGAGCAGATTGACGAACAACAGCATCGCAAAGGACAGGACCAGCATCACGCAGGCGATGGCGGTCGCGCCGTCATAATCAAACTGTTCAAGCTGGGTGATGATGAGCAACGGCGCGATCTCCGACTTGAACGGCATATTGCCCGCGATAAAGATGATCGAGCCATATTCCCCGACGCCGCGTGCGAAGGCGAGCGCGAAGCCGGTCATCAGCGCGGGGGCGACGGCGGGCAGGATGACCCGCGCGAAGGTCTGGGCGCGCGTCGCGCCAAGGGTCGCGGCGGCTTCCTCCACATCGCGGCCCAGATCGGCCAGCACAGGCTGCACCGAACGAACGATGAAGGGCAAGCCGATAAAGACCAGCGCGATGGTAACGCCCAGCGGGGTATAGGCGACCTTGATCCCCAACGGAGCCAGCAGCGAGCCGATCCAGCCATTGTCCGAATAGAGCGAAACCAGCGCGATCCCCGCCACTGCCGTCGGCAGTGCGAAGGGCAGGTCGACCGCCGCATCGATCAGCGTCTTGCCCGGAAAATCATAGCGCACGAGGACCCAGGCAATGAGCAGCCCGAACACCGCATTGACGGCCGCCGCCGCCAGTGCCGCGCCAAAGCTCAACCGATAGGCGGCCAGCGCGCGGGGCGACAGGCCCACGGCGGCAAAGGCCTCCCACCCCATACCGGCGGCACGCAGCAACAGCGCGGACAAGGGAACCAGCACCACCAGCCCCAGCCAGAACAGCGTCATCCCCATGGTCAGGCCAAAGCCCGGCAGCGCCGAACGACGCGTCGATCGCAACACCGGGATCAGCGTCCCTTGCCGCCCGCATAGATGGCATCGAACACGCCGCCATCGGCGAAGAATCGTTTCTGCGCCGCCGCCCAGCCGCCAAAGTCGCGGATCGTCACCATCTCCAGCTTGGGGAAGCTGGCGGCATGGCGCGCCAGCACGCCCTCGTCGCGCGGCCGATAGAAATTGCGCGCGGCGATTTCCTGTCCCTCGGGGGTGTAGAGGAATTTCAAATACGCCTCAGCCACCTGTTCGGTGCCATGCGCCTTGGCATTGGCGTCGACGACCGCCACCGATGGCTCGGCCAGGATCGACAGCGACGGCACGACGATGTCGAATTTACCGGCACCCAGTTCCTTTTCGCACAACAGCGCCTCATTCTCCCAAGCGATCAGGACATCGCCCAGGCCGCGCTCGACAAAGGTCGTGGTCGCCCCGCGCGCGCCGGAATCCAGCACGGGAACATGGGCATAGAGATTGGCGACATAGGCCTGGGCCGCCGCATCCGATCCGCCGCCCGCTTTCTTCCCATAGGCCCAGGCGGCCAGGAAGTTCCAGCGCGCGCCGCCGCTGGTCTTCGGGCTGGGCGTGATGACCTGCACGCCCGGCTTCACCAGATCGGCCCAGTCGCGAATGTGCTTGGGATTGCCCTTGCGGACCAGGAAGACGATGGTCGAGGTATAGGGCGCGCTGTTGTCGGGCAGGCGAGTTTCCCAATTGGCGGGCAGCAACCTGGCGCGCTCGGCGATCGCGTCCACATCATAGGCGAGCGCCAGCGTGACGACATCGGCCGACAGCCCGTCGATCACCGATCGCGACTGCTTGCCCGACCCGCCATGGCTCATGCGGAACGTGATGGCCTGGCCGGTCCGCTCCTTCCATTGCCGGGCGAAGGCAGTGTTGACGTCCTTGTACAGTTCACGCGTCGGATCATAGCTGACGTTCAGCAGTTCGACCGATCCCTTGCCGCCGCCATTGCCGCCCGAACAGCCGCTCAGGCCGATCGCCCCGATCATCAGCGCGGCCATCGCGGCCGGAAATGGTCCTCGCATTTGGACGTATCCCTTGTCGTTTCGTCGCATACCCTATCTCGATCCCCCCGATAGGAAATGCCGGAATGCTTGGGACGCACAAAGCCCCGCTTTTGCTCCGTCATACTCCGCTCCCTGGTCGATTTGACCGCCCCGCCCCCTTGCATCCGCTCGGGCAAAGGCCGATCTCGCGGCCGCATCAATCCCCGCCTTCGAAAGGACGCGCATGACCGCCCCGCAATTTGACGTGAAGAACGGCCTCTATATCGGCGGCGAATGGCTGGGCCCCGAAGGGCGCGAGACGCAGGTCGTGCTGAACCCCGCCACCGGGCAACCGCTGGGCGAGCTGCCGCTCGCCACCACCGCCGACATGGACCGCGCGCTGGAGGCCGCCGCGCGCGGTTTCGAACAATGGCGAAAGACCGCCCCGCAGGAACGCGGCGCCGTTCTGGCCCGTACCGCCGCGCTGGTTCGCGAACGCGCCGAGGAACTCGCCCTGCTCGCCACGCTGGAGGAAGGCAAGCCGACCGCCGAGGCTCGCGGTGAGGTTGCCGCCACCGCCGCGCTGCTCGATTTCCATGCGGGTGAGGCGGTGCGCATCTATGGCCGCGTGCTGCCGCGTCCCACCGGCACCCGCTCGCTCGTGCTGCAACAGCCGGTCGGCCCGGTCGCGGCCTTCTGCGCGTGGAACTTCCCGGTGATGAACCCGGTGCGCAAGATCTCGCCTGCCGTCGCCGCCGGTTGCTCGGTCATCCTGAAGCCCAGCGAGGAAACCCCCGCCAGCGCGATCGCGATCATGCGCTGCTTCCAGGACGCAGGCCTGCCCGGCGATGTCGCGCAGCTTGTCTTCGGCGTACCGGATGCGGTGTCGCGCCACCTGCTCGCCTCGCCCGTCACGCGCAAGCTCAGCTTCACCGGGTCGGTGCCGGTCGGCAAGCATCTGCTCAAGCTCGCCGCCGACACGGTGATGAAGGCGACGATGGAACTGGGCGGGCATGGCCCGGTGCTGGTCTTCGACGATTGCGACCTCGACAAGACGCTCGACACGCTGGTCACCCACAAATTCCGCAATGCGGGGCAGGTCTGCGTCGCCCCCACCCGTTTCCATGTGCAGGAGGGCATTTACGAGCGCTTTACCAAGGGCTTTGCCGAGCGGGCCGCCGCGCTGAAGATCGGTGATGGCCGGTCATCCGAGACCCAGATGGGCCCCATGGCCAATCCGCGCCGTCCCGAGGCGATCGGCGCGATGATCGAGGACGCGGTGCGCAGCGGCGCGCGGATGCTGACCGGCGGCGCGGCCAGGAGCGGCGACGGCTTCTTCTTCTCGCCGACCGTGCTGGCCGATGTGCCGCTCGACGCCAAGGCGATGAACGAAGAACCGTTCGGCCCGATCGCGCTGATCCGCCCCTTCGCCACCACCGAGGATGCAATCGCCGAGGCGAACCGCCTGCCCTTCGGCCTGGGGGCCTATTGCTTCACCGAAAATGGTCGTCGCCAGAACCAGCTGGCCGATGAGATCGAAGCGGGCATGGTCGCGATCAATACCGTACGGCTGAGCTGGGCGGACGCGCCCTTTGGCGGGGTCAAGGAAAGTGGCTATGGTTCGGAAGACGCGCCCGAAGGCATCGCCAGCCACATGATCACCAAGTCGGTTCACATCGTCTGATGACCGGGGGCCCGGCGGTAAACGCGCCGCCGGGCCCTTCCTCCCCTTATTCCCCGATCCGGGCCCGATAGGCCGCGCGCGCCGCCTCCACCGCCGCTTGATGGCGGTCGGCCCAGCGGACAAGCCCGCGCATCGGTTCGAGAAACGAGCGCCCCAATTCGGTCAGCCGATATTCGACGCGTGGCGGCACTTCCGGATAGACGGTACGGTGGACGAACCCGTCCTCCTCCAGGCGTCGCAGCGTGCGCGACAGCATCTGTTTCGACACGTCCCCGATCCGCCGCAACAGCGTGTTGAAGCGCAGCGTCTCCGGCTCCAGCGCGGCGAGCACCAACAGGCTCCACTGGTCGCCGATCCGGTCGAGAACATCGCGAATCGGGCATCCGCCCTCGCCGGTCAGCAACGGCGGCGGGGCGGTCAGTTCGGTGTGACCTTGTCGCTGGAAACTGACGTCTTGCGGGAGATCATGGCTCGGCATAGCTCAATGGTCTACAAAGTGGACCATAGGGTCAAGACGAAAGGAACGACTATGAACATCGCTCTCATCGGTGCATCGGGAAATGTCGGCTCACGCATCCTGAAGGAATTGTCGGATCGCGGGCATCGCGTCACCGCCATCGCCCGTCATCCGGAACGGATCGCCGCACTTCCGAGCGTGACCGCCGTGGCAGGCGACTGGCAGGATTCGGCCACGCTTGCCGACACGCTGCGCGGCCATGACGCGGTGATAAGCTCGCTGCCCTTCCAGTCTCTCGACGTCGCGGCGCTGGTCGACACGGTCCGCGCCTCCGGTGTGTCGCGCTTTCTGGTGGTCGGTGGCGCGGGCAGCCTGGAGGTCGCGCCCGGCCAGATGCTGATCGATCAGCCCAGCTTCCCCGATGAGTATAAGCATGAGGCGCGCCCAGGGGTCGCCTTCCTGCACTATCTGCGCACGGTGAACGATCTCGACTGGACCTTCCTCTCGCCCTCCGCGCTGTTCGTCCCCGGCGAGCGGACGGGGCAATTCCGTCTGGGCACCGACACGCTCCTGTCCAACGAGCAGGGCAGCAGCATCTCGTATGAGGATTATGCCATCGCGATGGCCGACGAGATCGAACAGCCGCGCCATATCCGCCAACGCTTCACCGTCGGCTATTAAGGCTGCCGAGCGACCGGGTCCGCCCAGCGGTTCCCGGTCGCAAGAAAAATGTCAAAAAACCCTCTTGGCAGGTCGGACCCGCCCGGCTAATAGCCCCCCACCAGCCGGGGACATCGCTCCCCGCCGTGCCACACACCGGCATTGGACGCATAGCTCAGTTGGTAGAGCAGCTGACTCTTAATCAGCGGGTCCTTGGTTCGAGCCCAAGTGCGTCCACCACTCCATATCCACTCAATCCCGATGGCTCAAGGCTTGACCATTCGAAGCGTATGTCGGGTCGAATCCACTTTGGATGGGCCGATCCCAACCCGCATTGTTGCGGAATGCCGTCGTGCGACTAGAAATGATGCGCGATACCGTACTCCGTACTGGATGAACGATATGTCATAATGTAACAGCCTCCGCCGGTTTCCCTTGATGTGAGGCGGATGTGCGCTCCCTGTCCCTGATCGCCGCCCGGTGCCTGAGCCTGGTCTTCGGCCTGCCCCTTCCCCTCGCGGCGCAGGCGATCGCGGATGCGCCGATGCCCCAACTGCCCCCAGCCCGTCCCTGGTCGGGCGCGAGCGAGGCGTTGATCGTGCCGCCCGGCGACCCATGGATCACCCCCGCCGAGGCATCCGGCTTCCAGACGAGCCCGCGCTTTGCAGAGGTCCGCGCGTTCATCGATCGGCTGACGGCCGCCTCTCCACTGTTGACCGTGCATCGTTTCGGCAGGACGAGTGAGGGCCGCGACCTTCTCTATGTCCGGGCCAGCAAGGGCGGCCCGGACAAGCCCGTGGTGCTGGTGCAGGCGGGTATTCACGCGGGCGAGATCGACGGCAAGGATGCCGGACTGATGCTGCTGCGCGACATCGCGGTACGCGGCAGGGCGTCGCTGCTCGACAAGGTTGATCTGATATTTATCCCGGTGCTGAACATCGACGGGCATGAGCGGATGAGCGCGTTCAGCCGTCCGCACCAGCGCGGCCCGGCGGAAAAAGGGCTGCGCGCCAATGCGCGCAACATCAACCTGAACCGCGATTATGCCAAGCTGGACGCGCCGGAGACCCGCGCCGTCGTCGCGCTGCTGCGCGAACTCGACCCCGCGCTCTATATCGACCTGCACGACAGCGACGGGTTCGATCACCAGTATGACGTCACCTTCACCTATGCCGGTTGGGGTCGCTATGCCCGGCACCGCGCGACGGCGGACTGGTTGCAGCAGCGCTTTACCCCGGCCGTCGAAGGCGCCCTGACCCAGGCCGGGCACATTCCCGGCGTCTATCCGAGCGCCATCGATCCGCGCGACCCCGCCAAGGGTATCCGCTTCAGTCCCGAGGGGCCACGCTATTCGACGGGCTATGGCGACTTTATCGGCGTGCCGACGGTGCTGGTCGAAAACCATATGCTCAAGTCGTTTCGCCAACGGGTGCTGGGCACCTATGTGCTGATCGAAGCCGCCATGACGCTGGTCGCGCGGGAAGCGCCGGCGATCGCCGCGGCCAAGGCGAAGGATCGCGCGATGCGCCCCGCCACGCTGATGACCCGCTGGGCGCCGATGGCGGAGCCGATCGGGTCGATCGATTTCAAGGGCATGGCCTATGACCGCTATGTCTCCCCCGCCTCGGGCCGGGCCGAGCAACGCTGGCTGGGCCAGCCGCGCCACTTGCCGATGCCGATCATCGGCCAGGCTGCGACCGAAACCGTCCGCCTGCCCGCCGCCTGGTGGATACCGGCCGAACAGACCGAGGTGATCGAACGGCTGCGATGGCATGGCGTGGCGATGGAACGGATCGACATGCCTCGGACCCTGGTGCTGGACGAGATCCGGCTCAGCGACGTGAAGCCGTCGCCGCCGGGAGACGGACGCTATCCGATCAGCGCGACCTTCCATCATCAGGCGCGCGAGCGGATCGTGACGGCGGGAAGCGTCCGCGTGGCCGCCGACCAGCCGATGGGCCTGCTCGCCGCCGCGCTGCTAGAGCCGGAAAGCCAGGACTCGTTCCTGTCATGGGGATTCTTCCCCGAGATGCTGAGCCCGCCGGTGCGCAGCGAGCCCTTCGTCTTCGCGCCGATCGCCGACCGGATGCTGGCGCAAGATCCGGCACTCAAGGCAGCGTTCGACGCGAAGATCGCCAGCGATCCCGGCTTCGCCGCCGATGGCGATGCGCGGCTCAACTGGCTGTTCGACCGCTCGCCTTATCGCGATCCGTTCGTGCTGGTATACCCGATCCTGCGCGAAGCCTCCTAGGCGAGGAGGTCCGTGATCCCGGCCCATGTCGGGATCACGATGACCGCGCCCTTCACGCCCTTCCTCCCTGTGCAGGAGAGGAAGGGATTTCGTGTCGGCGGGCTCAGGCGATCGACAGCTTTGCCTCCCCGGCCGCCACGGTCGCGGTGGCCAGCGTGACCACGGGCGCATCGGGCGTCGACACACTGCGCACCGCACGGAACCGTGTTTGCCAGGCATCGCGCCCGACTTCGCAGATCGAATAGCCCCGCCGGTCGGCGGTGTATTTCAGATAGGGATTGTCGGCCATGATCCGGTCATTGCCGACCCGGACATCCGCGCCATCACCGCCCGAGGAAATGGAGGTGGTCACGAACTCCACCGCCCTGGCCTCGCCCGTGCCGCTGCGCGTGCGCAACTCGCCCGCAAAGGTCTGATGCTCGTCGCCGGTCAGGACCACCGCGTTGCGGCCACCCAGCATCGCAATCAGCCTTTCGCGCGGCGCGTCATAGCCCGCCCAACTGTCCATGTTGCGGATCGGTTCGGGCGCGTCACTGGTCCGCCGGTCGAGCGGCATCACCATCACCTGCTGAGCGATCGCGTTCCAGCGCGCCTTGCCTTCCGCCAGATTGGCCGCCAGCCATTTCTCCTGCGTCTGGCCCATGACCTGCGCCGCCGGATCGCGGACGCCCGCGCAGATCGGCTTGAACCCGTCATCGCAAGGCTGGTCCGAACGGAAGCTGCGCGTGTCGAGCAGGTGAAGATCGAGCAGGTCGCCCACCCGCGCGCGGCGATACGCGGTCACGCCCTGCGGCGTGGGCATGGCGCTGCGCCGCACCGGCACATGCTCGTACCAGGCCTGGAGCGCCATCGCGCGCCGCAGCGCAAAGTCCTGCGGCGGCGTGCCATTCTGGTCGATCAGCCCGACCCAGTTGTTCTCCACCTCGTGATCGTCGAAGGTCGGGAACCAGGCCGCAACGGCGTGCGCGGCCTGAAGATCGGTATCCAGCTTATACTGGGCGTAGCGCCGCCGATAATCGGCGAGATCGTACAGCGTCTGCCCGATATGCTCGCGGACGAAGCGGCGCGGCTTGCCATCATAGCTGAAGGCGAGCGGTGAATCGCGGCCTTCATAGATATAGTCGCCATAATGGAAGACGAAGTCGGGCCGCTCTTCGGCCATATGGCGGTAGGCGGTATAGAGTCCGTCCTCATAATGCTGACAGCCGACGACCGCGAACCGCACCTTGTCGAGCGGCGCGCCTGCGGGCGGCAGGGTCCGCGCCATGCCTTTGGCCGAACGCTCCCGGCCGACCTGGAAACGATACCAATAGGGGCGCGCCGCCTCCAACCCGGTCACTTCGACATGCACCGAATGGGCGAGTTCGGGGCGCGCAAGCGCGGTTCCCTTGGCGACGATGTCACGCATCCCCTCGTCCCGCGCGACCTGCCAGTCGACCGCGACCGGCGCCATCGGCATCCCGCCATGCTCGGCGAGCGGATCGGGGGCAAGTCGCGTCCAGATGACGAAACCATCCGCCGCCGGATCGCCCGCCGCGATGCCGAGCCGAAAGGGATAGGCGGCAAAAAGCTGCTGCGCGCGCAGAATCGCCGGCGCGCCGCCCAGCAGCACGGCACCGCCCAGCACATGGCGTCGGGTCAACCCGATCATGCCGCGACTCCGACACGGTCGCGTGCGGCAAAAAACTCTCTGCGCATCACCATACTCCAACGATCCGCAGCGGATTAAAGGATATGATGTTACGCTGCGATGACAGAAACAGCGATCCGGCGATGATTTGGGCGGCGGCGGCGCACGATGAAAAAAAATCATCATGCCGACACGGAATTGACTGCCTCAGCAATCATTGCCAAAGCAGCAACATGGTGATTCAAGAACTCGATGATTTCGATCCGGAACGCTCGGTCGGCTATCTGACCAAGCGTGTGTTCCAACTCGCCCGGATCGGGATGGAACCGCTATTCCAGGATGAGGAGGTGACTCACGTCCAGTGGAGCGTGCTGATGGCGTTGCTCGTCGGCCTGAGCCAGACCGCGGCGGAACTAGCCCGGCATCTCTGCCACGACACCGGAGCGACGACGCGCATCGTCGATACGCTGGAGGAGCGCGGCCTGATCGAACGCAGCCGCTGCACCGACGATCGGCGGATCGTGCGCCTGCGCTTGACCGACAGCGGCGTCGCGGTCGCGCGCCGCTGCAAGGAAAAGGTCGTGGCGCAATGGAATATCTGGCTGTGCGACTGGACATCGGAAGAGGTCGATCAGTTCATCGGCCATCTCCTGCGGCTCCGCAACCGGCTGGAGACGATCGCATGAAGCGGTCGGCATGGGCAATCGGGCTGCTGCTGGCGGGCTGTTCGGTGCCGCAATCGCATCCGGCGGTCGCGCCGGTCACCCCCGGCCGGATGGCGCTGGGCACGGCACAGGCTCCGATCATGGCCCCCGACTGGTGGCGGGCGATGGGCGATGCGCAGCTCGACCGGATCGTCGGCGACGCGCTGTCGGGCAATCCTTCGCTCGATGTCGCGCTCGCGCGGCTGCGGCAGGCGGAGTCGGTGCTGGCCAGCCGCCGTGCCGATGACGGCCCCAATGTCTCGCTCGACGCGCAGGAACAATATAGCCGGATTTCGGGCCGCTACACGATCCCGCCGCCCTATGCGGGTTCGACCCTGTGGCTCGGCCAGGCGCAGGCCAATCTGAACTGGACGATCGACCTGTTCGGGCGACAGGCCGCTGCGATCCGCGCCGCCCGTGCCTCGACACAGGCCGCCGCACTCGACGTCACCGCCGCCCGGCTGGCGATCGCCGGTTCCGTCGTGCAGACCTATGTCGAACTCGCCCGGGCCGAACGGCAGGCCGCGATCGCGCGCAACACGATCGGCACCCGCGCCAACGCGCTGAAGCTGACCCAGGCGCGCATTCGCAACCATCTGGCGAGCAAGCTGGACGCCACGGGCGCGGAGACGCTGCTGGCGCAGGCACAGGTCGCGCTGGCCCGAGCGGAGGCGCAGGCCGCCTTGTCGCGCAACGCGCTGGCGGCGCTGGCCGGGCGTGGGCTCGACTATCCCGCGACGATCGCGCCGACCCGCGTGGCGTTCGACACCGCGCTTCCCCTGCCCGCGACGGTGCCCGCCGATCTGCTCGCCCGGCGACCCGACATCGCCGCCGCGCTTGCCCGGATCGAAGCCGCAAGCGCCGGGCAGGAGGTCGCGCGCAAGGCCTTCCTGCCCAACGTCAACCTGATGGCCCTAGCGGGATTCCAGGCAGTGGGCCTCGACAAACTGTTCAGCGGCGATGCGCGCACCATCGGGGCGGGCCCAGCCATCCATCTGCCGATCTTCGACAATGGGCGGCTGCGGGCCGGACTGGCCGGCGCGACCGCCGCGCTCGATCTGGCGACGGCGGATTACAACAACCGGGTGGTCGGCGCGGTGCACGAGGCCGCCGATGCCGTCACCCGCAGCCGGACCATCGCGACGGAACGGACCCGGCAGGCCGCGGTGGTGCGCGGGCTGGCCGAGACGCGCCGCCTGAACGCCATTCGCGTGTCCAGCGGGCTTCAGTCGCAGCTCGGGCTGATCGATCCCGACATTCGCCAGCTGGAGGCCGAACAGGCCGACGCCAATCTCGCCGCCGACGCGGTTCAGGCGCGGATCGCGCTTGCCGTGGCCATGGGCGGCGGCTTTTCCTCTTCTTCGCAAGGTACCACGCAATGAGCGACACCGCAGCCCCCTCCCCCGCCGCCGCGCGGGGCAGGCCCCGGGCCCGCCGCACCGGCCTGACCATCCTGGCCGCCGTGGTGCTGGCCGCCGCGATCCTGTGGGCGGTATTCCATTTCCTGCTCGCCAAGCCGGAGGAGGAAACCGATGACGCCTATGTTGCGGGCGACGTGGTGTCGATCACCGCGCGCGATCCGGGCATGGTGCTCGCCATTCACGCCGACAATACCCAGACGGTGAAGGCGGGCTCCCCGCTGCTCGACCTCGACCCGGCGACGGCCGATGTCGCGCTCGCCTCGACCGAGGCCGAACTGGCCCGCGCCGTGCGCGCGACCCGTGCCGACTTCACCAAGGTGAACCAGAGCGGGGCCGCCATCATCCAGGCCGAAGCCGAGCTGGCGCGCGCGCGACGATTATGTCCGGCGTCGCGGCGCCGCCGCCGAGGGTGCGGTGTCAGGCGAGGAATTGTCGCATGCCGCCGACGCGGTGAAGGTCGCCAACGCCAACCTCACCCTCGCGCGCGCGCAGGCCGCACAGGCCCGCAGCGCGGTGCAGGGGACCCAGGTGTCGACCAACCCCGCCGTCATGGCCGCCATCGCCGCCTATCGCCGTGCTGCGATCACCCGCAACCACATGCATATCGTCGCGCCGATCGACGGCGTCGTCGCGCAGCGCACCGTGCAGGTGGGGCAGCAGGTCTCGGCGGGCACCCCCCTGATGGCGGTAGTGCCGCTCGATCGCCTCTGGGTCGACGCCAATTTCCGCGAGACCCAGCTGAAGGATCTGCGCATCGGCCAGCCAGCAACGATCGTCGCCGACATGTATGGCGGCAAGATCGTCTATCACGGCAAGGTCATCGGTCTTGGTGCCGGAAGCGGCAACGCCTTCGCGCTGCTGCCGCCGCAGAATGCCAGCGGCAACTGGATCAAGATCGTGCAGCGCGTGCCCGTGCGCATCGGCCTGGACGCGAACGAACTGCGCCGGAACCCGCTGCGCGTCGGCCTGTCGGCGACGGTCACGGTCGACACCGCCGAACAGAGCGGACCGCGGATCGGCACCGCCGCGACCCAGGCCTATAAGACGCAGACGACGGACGCCAACGATCCCGCGGTCGAAGCCCAGATCGGGCAGATCATCGCGGCCAATCGCTGATGGCGGCCGCACCGGCTCGGGCGGGTGCGGGCGATGGCCCCGCCCCGCTGACAGGCCCGACGCTGGCGCTGGTCGCCTTTGCGCTGGCGCTGGGCACCTTCATGCAGGTGCTGGACTCGACCATCGCCAATGTCTCGCTGCCCACCATCGCGGGCAATCTGGGCGTCAGTTCGGACAATTCGACCTGGGTCGTCACCGCCTTCGCCGTCGCCAATGGCGTGGCGGTGCCGCTGACCGGCTGGCTGATGGGCAAGTTCGGCGTGGTGCGAACCTTCTGCGTCTCGGTACTGCTGTTCACCATCGCCTCCTTCCTGTGCGGCATCGCATGGGACCTGTCCTCGCTGATCGGCTTTCGCGTGTTGCAGGGCGCGGTGTCGGGGCCGATGATTCCGGGCAGCCAGGCACTGCTGATCGCGATCTTCCCGCCGCAGAAGCGGTCCACCGCGCTCGGCATCTGGTCGATGACGACGTTGGTGGCGCCGATCATGGGGCCGATCCTGGGCGGCTACATCTCCGACAATTATCACTGGAGCTGGATCTTCCTCATCAACGTGCCGGTCGGCCTGTTCTGCGCAGGAATTTGCTGGCGCGGGCTGTCCGCCCGAGAGACGCCGACCCGCAACCTGCCGATCGACAAGGTGGGTCTGGTGATGCTGGTCATATGGGTCGGTGCGCTGCAGATGATGCTCGACCTGGGCAAGAATGACGACTGGTTCCACTCCACCCGGATCGTGGTGATGACGGTGGTTGCGGTCGTCGGCTTCATCGCCTGGCTGATCTGGGAGTTGACCGACGCCAACCCGGCGGTCGACCTGTCGCTGTTCAAGGGGCGTAATTTCAGCATCGGGACGCTGGCCTTCTGCCTGGGCTATGCGGTGTTCTTCGCCAACACGTTGCTGCTGCCGCTCTGGCTCCAGACGCAATTGGGCTATACCGCGACCTGGGCCGGGCTGGTCGCCGCGCCCAGCGGCGCGGTGGCGGTGGTGCTGACCCCGCTGGTCGCCCGCCTGTCGGGCAAGGTCGATGCGCGGATCATGGCGACCATCGCCTTCGCCGCCTTCGGCCTATCCTATTGGATGCGTTCCGGCCTCACCACATCGGCCGCGTTCAGCGACTTCGTGCTGCCGCTGATGGTGCAGGGCATCGCGATGAGCACCTTCTTCCTCGCGATGCTGACCATCGCGCTGGACGGCGTGCCGCAGCATCGCATCCCCTCCGCCACCGGCATCTCCAATTTCGCGCGGATCACGGCGGGCAGCTTTGCCGCGTCGCTGACCACGACGATGTGGGATCGGCGCGAGGCGATGCATCAGGCGCATCTGTCCGAGGCGATCGGCCAGAACCCGGTGTGGCAGATGGCCCGCACGGGGCTGAACCATCTCGGCCTGACCGATACGCAGGCCGCCGCCGCGGTGACACGGCAGATGGTCGGACAGGCCTATCTGATGGCCTCGACCGACATCTTCTATGTTTCGGCCTGGCTGTGCATCGTGCTGGCCGCGCTCACCTGGTTCACGCGGCGACCCAAGCCGCACCATGGGCCCATCGCGGCGGATTAGAGCGGGGTGCTCCCCTCCAGAGGGGGGCACCCGCCCACCGTCGGAGACTGCCGGGGATGCGGGTTGTGGCGCATCTCATCCCGCGATCGCCATATATTGCGGGGCTCGAAAGATGCCCTTCCGGAAGGAGCAAGGCGGTCCCGGGGGGACATGCCCGCGCCATGCAGAACACGAGTCCGGTCCATCATTCAGGAATAGAAGTCCTGCCAGCCGGGCCGGAACGGTGGCCTTATCGCACACCGTCCCGACCCGGCTGACGCAGGGGTTACGCTGCCATGTCGAGGACGACGCGCCCTTCGATCTGGCCCTTGTGCATCCGGTCGAAGATGGTGTTGATATCCTCCAGCTTCGCGGTTTCGATCGTCGCGCGAACCTTGCCCCGGGCCGCGAAGTCAATCGATTCCTGCAGGTCCAGCCGGGTGCCGACGATCGAGCCACGGACCGTGATGCCGTTCAGCACCATGCCGAAGATGTTGAGCGGGAAGTCGCCCGGCGGCAGGCCGTTGAGCGCCACCGTCCCGCCGCGCGCGGTCACGCCGACCGCCTGGGCGAACGCCTTCTCGCTGACCGCCGTGACCAGCACGCCGTTCACGCCACCGCCCGTCTCGCGCTTGATGACCGTCGCCGGATCGTCGTGCCGCGCATTGACGGTGATCGTCGCGCCCAGCCGACGCGCCAGATCGAGCTTCGCATCGTCGATGTCGATCGCCGCGACGTTCAGGCCCATGGCGACCGCATATTGCACGGCCATGTGCCCCAAGCCGCCGATGCCGCTGATCGCGACGAAATCGCCGGGCTTGGTGTCGGTCATCTTCAGGCCCTTATAGACCGTGACGCCCGCGCACAGGACCGGCGCGATCTCGGCAAAGCCGATATTGGCGGGCAGATGCCCGACAAAATTGGGATCGGCAATGACATAATCGGCAAAGCCGCCATTGATCGAATAGCCGGTGTTCAACTGGCTTTCGCACAGCGTCTCCCAGCCGCCCAGACAATGGACGCAGTGCCCGCAGGCAGTGTAGAGCCACGGCACACCGACACGGTCGCCTTCCTTCACATGGGTCACGCCAGCGCCCACCTGGCTGACATAGCCGACACCCTCATGGCCGGGAATGAAGGGCGGGTTGGGCTTCACCGGCCAGTCGCCCTCGGCGGCATGAAGATCGGTGTGGCACACACCCGAGGCCTGGATCGCGACCTGGATCTGGCCGGGGCCGACTTCGGGGACCGGCACCTCATCGATGGTCAGCGGCTTGCCGAACTCGCGAACGACGGCGGCTTTCATGGTTTTGGCCATTATTTCACTCCTGCTCCGTGGGGAAAGGGCGGATGCCGCCACCGTGCGGGGACGGCATCCATGACGCTTGGGAGACGGCGCAACCCCATGCGCCGGGCGAACGCGCCCATGTCGAATGCCGTTGCAGCATTCGATCATCGACGAATCTCGTGGAAATCGGATGGATGTCGGCCCGCATCAGCAGCGGACGGTACAATCTCCGCATCGTCGGACATGCCGCTGCGTCCCACCGGATCGCAGACGATGCTGGATGCTTGTACGCATGGTCTTCATCCACTCCATGTCGGGTCGGGCTTCTATGCCCACCCTTCTAACGAGCGGAGTATCCGTATCTTCCCCTAGGCTTTGTCTGCATTTATCGTAGCCAGATCATGGCGCATGCGAGGTGAACGAAGCCCATGAAGGCGGCGATGGTTTTCTCGCAGCGCAGGGCGATACGGCGGAAGCGCTTGAGCTTGTTGAAGAAGCACTCGA